>CAMJBT010000060.1 GCA_946403965.1 uncultured Pseudobutyrivibrio sp.
CTTATGACATCTTTGAGCATTTGCTGAATCTGCAAGAGCCGAAGGTCTACAAGACTATTGAAGTTCCTGACGGCTTGGGCGATACTAAGGAAAAGCGTGTGGTGGATATTGATGCTACCCGTGTGGTACAACGCAAGGCTGACGATATTCGCAAGGCTTTCAAGGCGTGGATCTTCAAAGATTCCGTCCGCCGTGAAGCTATCGTGGAGCGTTATAATGAACTGTTCAACAGTATCCGCCCCCGTGAGTTTGACGGTTCGGCTCTTTCTTTCCCGATGATGACCTCGGATATTAAGCTCCACGATCACCAGAAGAACGCAATCGCACACGCTATGTTCGGCGGTAATACGCTTTTTGCGCACTGCGTTGGTGCCGGAAAAACATTTGAAATGATCGCAACAGCTATGGAATCAAAGCGATTGGGCTTGTGTACTAAGAGCCTGTTTGCTGTCCCGAATCATCTGACGGAGCAGATCGGTGACGATTTTCAGAAGCTCTATCCGGGTGCAAACATTCTTGTTGCAACGAAAAAGGACTTTCAGAAAGCGAACCGACAGCAGCTCTTTGCAAAAATCGCAACGGGCAATTATGATGCGGTTATCATCGGTCACTCTCAGCTCGGCAAAATCCCTGTTTCAAGAGAGAGACAGGTTATGACGATTCAGAGCCAGATCGACGATATTCTCCGTGGTATCGAGGAACTGAAAAAGAGCGAAGGCTCAAAATTTCAGATCAAGGCTATGGAGCGTACCCGTAAGAGCTTGCAGAAACAGCTTGATAAGCTCGAAAAGGCTAATCAGGACGATACGCTGACCTTTGAACAGCTCGGTATTGACAGGCTTTTCGTCGATGAGGCACATGAATTCAAGAATTTGTTCGTTGCGACAAAATTGCAGAATGTTGCAGGCATTTCCAACTCAGCTTCGCAAAAGGCTCTTGATTTGTTTCTCAAATGCCGTTATCTCGATGAAAAGACTGGCGGTAAGGGCGTGGTTTTCGCAACCGGAACACCTCTCAGCAACAGTATTACAGAACTTCACACCATGATGCGTTATTTGGAATATGACTTCCTGAACGATCATGGTTTACAGCACTTCGATAATTGGGTGGCTGTTTTCGGTGAGCAGAAAACAGACTATGAGTTAAAGCCTGCGGGCAACGGCTTCAAGGAGCGCACCCGTATCGCTAACTATACAGGTCTGCCCGAATTGATGAGTATGTTCAAGCAGGTGGCGGATATTCGTACTGCTGATACGCTGAAACTTGATGTACCTGACTGTGATTATCAGGTGGTTCAGGTCGAAGCTACTCCTTTCCAGCAGGAGCTTGTTCAGGAGCTTGCCGATAGAGCTGATGCTATCAACAGTGGAAATGTTGATCCTACGATCGACAATATGCTCAAGATTACGTCAGACGGAAGAAAGCTCGGTCTTGATCCTCGTCTGATTGATCCGTCATTTGAAGATAATCCCGATACAAAGCTCAACCGCTGTGTAGAGAATGTTGCCCGTATCCACGCTGAAACGGCTGAGGACAGACTCACGCAGATCATCTTCTGTGATTTGGGCGTTCCTCACAAAGCAGCAGGAGAAGCAGAGGTCGAGGGCGAAGATGCCGACGATGTGAAGGATAAGAAGTCTATCGCTGAGGTCGAGTCTCTTGAAGAAAAATGCGACTTCTGCGTGTATGACGATATTCGTGACAAGCTGATCGCTAAGGGTATCCCTGCGGAGGAGATCGCATATATCCACGATGCGAAAACCGAACAGCAGAAAGCTGATCTCTTTGATAAAGTCCGCAGCGGAGAAATCCGTGTGTTGCTCGGTTCAACCGCCAAGATGGGTACAGGTACTAACGTGCAGAAAAGGCTTATTGCCGTCCACGACCTCGATATACCGTGGCGACCGGCAGATCTGGAGCAGCGTGCCGGAAGAATCATCAGACAGGGTAACGAGAACAAGAATGTTCAGATCTTCCGCTATGTCACCAAAGGCACGTTCGATGCCTACAGCTATCAGACGTTGGAGAATAAGCAGAGGTTTATCAGTCAGATCATGACGAGTAAGACTCCTGCGAGAAAATGTGAAGATGTGGACCAGCAGGCACTCACTTATTCAGAGATCAAGGCACTCTGCACGGGTGACGAGCGCATCAAGGAAAAGCTGATGCTTGAAAATGAAGTGAAGGAACTGAGGGTACTTGCTGCGGAACACCGCAACACGGTATTTGAAATGGAGGACAAGATCGCTCGTTTTCCTGAACAGGAGCAGAAACTCACTGCTATCCTCGATGATCTTCATACTGACCGTGAAGCTCTCCGAAAACTCCCAATTGATCCCGAACGCAAATTGCCCGTATTCAAGATCACCATTGGTGAAACTGAGTACACCGATAGAAAAGAAGCTGCTAAGGCTCTTGAAGATGCTGTGTTGGCTATCAAGTATGCCGATACACCTGTGAAAGTAGGCTCATTCCAGGGCTTTGAGCTGAGTGTGACGGTAAACAGCAACATGATGGGCGGCGGTATGTCGGCTTGCCTGCAAGGTGCCGCTTCACATACTACAAAGCTGATCGAGAGTTTTGCCCATAACCTGAACCGTCTTGAAGCTGCCCTCTACAACATTGACGGCAGAATAGAGCGTACTCAGGCTGACCTTGCAAAGCTCAGGCTTGACCATGAAGAAGCCAAAAAGATCGTAGCAGAGCCGTTCCCGCAGCAGGAGGAGCTTGACAGTAAAGAGGAAAGGCTGAAAGTTCTGACCGATGAGCTGAATCAGGCAGCTATCGAAGCCAAAAAGAACGCTCCTAAGCGTGACAAAACCTGTTACTTTGAAAGGGCTAAGATGAAGCGTGATGCAGCTCGACTTGCTAAAAAGCCGAGAACTACGAAGGATAAGCCTAAGAGTAAGGATAAGAAGCAAGAAATAGAATAATTAACTTTGAACCCAGTGGATTCAAAGTTAATATAATATGTACTATTAGTATCAATAATAATTCGCTGTATCAAATATATATCTTTCTTATGCAAGATTGATGATTCTTCTATTTTTACATTTTGATAGCAAGGAACAATATAATATACATGATATTGGTACCGACTGATAAAAAGCAAAGGCGTATTTTCATGGACTCATGATGACCACAGAGGGTGAGGAGCGTGACCGAGCAGAATGTATCTACATTCAGCTCACACATGGACTGTCGGAGTGTTCGGACGAGGATGAATAATCACAAAAAGGCTTTGCAGAATGCAGAGCCTTTTGCTATGTCCTGCGGCGAACGGAAACAGCCCTCAAAGCTGTCCGTGATGATTATGGGGAAAAGTATCCGCTGAAATAGAAAGCAGGCTCAAAGCAATCTCCGAGCTATTTTGGCAATTAAACATAACACAAACACCTCTGTTCATTACGAGCAGAGGTGTTCTTAGCTTATTCAAAAGGTGATATTGTTATATTATAGGTACTGCCTTTGATATATGATGGATCGTTTTCAAAATCAGAAGATGATGATGAAAAAATATCCGAAGGATCAAAGTCTGGTCCAGGACGTAGACCTTCTATTTCTATTTTAAGTCCAGTATCCACAGTAAGGTATCCTTCTTCATCGTACCAATGAAATCCATCTATACTACCGTCAATAAGATTCGTATACTGAATTCCTCTTTTACCTGGATAGAAAGAACCATACTGATTTACAAGTCTTAGTACACGCTGTTTCTGATTACTCTTATCATATTTTTGTCCATAATTATTATATGTTAGCTCCATACCGTGTTTACCTTCAGAAACCTCAGCTTCAACGTGAAGAATACGGATGCCATTTCCGCTTGATATATCATTATTAGCTTCGGCTGTTACATATTCAATTAAAAAATACTCACAGAGATAGTTGTCAACAGGATTTTTCGGTATCAAAATGCAGGACGGTGAATATTGCATAGATGTTAATGAAAAATCTTGTGTTCCGCCTGAATATACCTGTATCTGATCTTCTGAGAGCCAACCGAGGAGCAACTTGGAGCAAGCGGAAAGATCACTGCTGCCTTCATCCATAAGCTCGTTACCTGCTGGTCCTGTTAAACCATCATTCTCGTAAGTCTCATCTTTTGTATACTTGTAATAATCAGGCAAACCCATTGCGTGTCCGAGTTCATGAGCCATTTTAGTAATAAAATCAGCGCATTCATTTTGATTATAAACAACTAAGCAGTATTTACCAACATCCAGTTCATCATACTTTTCTTTGCTGGTTACAGTCGTAGAGAACGCCCACCAATCAGGCTTTCCGTCTGCATCATTATCTATTTCAATGGCTGCGTCAGGAAGGACAATAGCAATAGAATCTATGGTTTTATCATTATCTGCATCGTAATCATGGTAATCAAGCTGTTCATCGTATGCTGATAATATTTCGCCAACAAGTGAACGAGCGTCATCGTCAGCATACCAATCAATAGGATGTTCCGCTGTATAGGTAAAGACATCGCCGGTCAAATGTAGCTTTCCATAGGAAGATCGCTCATAATAAGCAGAAATACTTTCTTTTGGGAACAATTCGGAGTCAGAATCAACAGAAGCGAAGAAATTATCCTGCAATTTATTGGAAATATCTTTACTTGTGAATGTACAGTCAGGAAACTCGACAGCGAATACGGGAATTCTATCTGTTCCAAGAGAAGGCAGAGTTGGATTGATTGCTTTGATTGGAGGTTCATTTGATTTGCTTTCAGGATATAGCTTTTGGAGCAATGCTCGCTTCATTAAGCATAAATCAAAGACATTCAAGCATTCGTCATCGCAATAGTTTGCAGCTCTCCAATTCGCAAGATAAGTATCTGGCACAGCTAAAAGCCATTTTTGAAGCAATACAACATCTGCTACATCAAACGAGCCATCATCATTCACATCTCCCGTAGCCTCCACAGAATCAACTTGTGAAGGTGCTACTTCAGTTTGTGGATTTTCAGTTACAGCATTAGCGGCAAATGTCGACATCGAAGTAAGAAGAGCTAAAGCCAAACATAAAGATATAGATCGTTTAAACATATGATAACACCCTTTCACTCTTAAGAAGAATTCTAACAAATACACGTTACCACTATATATACTATAGCATACATTTCCTTTAAAGTCAATCTCTGAGAATAGTGTGAACACAAATCGGAAATGATGTAATTTCAACAGCATATCACGGCGGTGTTTGATTATAATATTATTAAATAAGCGCCCCTTAATACATTTCTGTATTAGAGGCGCCGTTTTGCTTAATCAAACAGATTGCATATTTCAATTATTGTAGCAATATCCTTACAATAATCTGAATCTTCAAACTGCAAATATTCAGATTTGCCTATGTTATTAAGTGCGGGTGCAATTAAATAACCATACTTTTTCTGTAGAACTTGACATTCCTCCATGGTAATATCTGAACCATATTTTTCAACGGATTCAGAGGCAAGTTCATACTGTTCTTTAACGTCATTATAATATTTATCAGGTTTTGAATAAAATACATTAAGTTTGAGAGTATTAGTTATGATGAATTGAGCTGTTCTTGAATCGAAGTTTTCGTAACCATCATGTGTTGCTATATCAAATATCTGATCATAGTATGGAATAGATGATGTGATAAGTTTGGATGCAGCTCCCTTTCCGTCATCTGTAATTACATAAGAAATTGATTCATAATTAGGAATTGTCTCTGTGTACTCATCTATCTTTTTTCTGTAATTCTGATAAATTAGGGATAATTCGTTAGAGCATTTCTTTTTCTCAATTTGAGATTGAACAGACTGTTTGGAATTGTTCGAGCTGAAAAGGATGTCAATGTAATCATAAGAATATGTGTTCGGATTCCATGTCTTATACATACTGTCATAATAAGTGTTGGTTGCCGGATTATAAACTATAGAACTGTTGTTATTAGATATTTTGTTGAAGTAAATAAGCGGCGAGCCATAATTGATCGAACTCGTAAATGGGGAAGTACTTGAGCTATGGATTACTTCCAATTGCCCCCATTTTGAATTGATTTCAATTGGTGTTCCGTCTGCGCTCCAGTCAGTTACTTTTGCAAAATGAAGAATTCCATTCTCACCAAGAGAAGAATCGTATTTACCATAAGCAATTACATGGGCGAAGTTGTGATTAGTTGTTGTATTTTGAGTGTAACCTTCACCATAGAACCAATATGTGACAGCTGCACCTGTTGCGTAGTCGCCAAATGGCCATAACCATCCATTATCTTCTTCATGAACTGCATATGAAAGACAATTATAATTGTTCTGAGCAACATTATAGCCTGCACGAGTTTTTGAAGAAATAAAAGAATTGATTTTAGGCGATGTATAGTAAAATGTAGAATCACTTGATGCATATTCTGAGAGATACCAACCAAGAACGTTGCAATGAATAGCTTTTTGTGAATGTGTATCGTCAGTATGAGTTATATCAAACTTTAAGTTGTTTTTAAGAAACTTGCCTGTGCTCGGATCATAATAAGGTGCTAATCCATTTATGTATCCTGTGTAAAGCGATTCTCCACTTGTAACCGTTACATCAGGAGAATAGTTATGATCAACCAACAGGTAAGAACTGGGACCATCACTTCCAATATAATGACCGGTATAATCCACTTTAATGTTGTTAAAGCTTTTATTAGAGGAAACAGTAAAATTGTAGGTAGTGTATTTTTCTAAAAACGAACCATCTTCAACACCCGTAACCCAAACCTGTGCTGCATGAGCCGTCACAGGTGCAACAAGTATTAAAGACATGGCAAATGAGAGAACCGATGAAATAACCGCTTTTGTTTTTATCATAATGAAACCATCCTTTCCTATCATATAGCTTATTGAAAATAAACATTTTTAATTATAGCGCACTGGTATCATATCCTTTCTTTGTTGAAGATGAGTATATTATACATCAACATTTAACTGATGTCAATATCTATTGTTTAAATTAATAATTTGTATTTGGATAATAAATTTGGTGATGAATCTTAAATCTTTTATAGTTATAATTTGATGTTTTGCGGAGCTTTTAAGGTGATTAAGTACAAATTTCTGCCTATTACATAATAGATCCATCAGTTATAGTAATAATACTATCACACTGATGAGCTATTTGAATGTCATGGGTTACAATAATAATTGTCTTCCCTTCATTCTTACTCAATTCCTTCAACAGTGAAATCACTTCTTTTGAAGTCCTAGAATCCAAATTACCTGTTGGTTCATCACAAAGCAAAACATCCGGATTGTTTATTAATGCTCTTGCAATTGCTACACGTTGTTGCTGTCCACCTGATAACATTGACGGATAATGCTCAAGTCTGTCAGCAATGCCAAGTTTTTCTGATAAAGCTATAACTGTATTATTGCTTTTTGGGGACTTTATGATATAATGCGGAAGAAGAATATTTTCTTTAGCAGTTAGCTCTGGAATCAAATTAAAAAACTGAAATATAAAACCTATTTTTTCTGAACGGAATTGAGAAAGCTTTGTGTCATTCATCTTAAGAATATCTGTATTTTGAAAAAACACGCTTCCCTTTGCATCAGAGTCAATTCCACCAAGTAAATTTAATAAAGTTGTTTTGCCACTTCCAGAAGCTCCAATTATTGCCGTAATCGAACCTCTTTCAAATTCAACATTTACATCATTAAGAGCATTAACCATAACAGATCCGTTATTGTATATTTTACAAAGGTTCACCGTACGCAATAATATGTCCATATATATCACTCCTTATTTATTTTAGATAACTCATTTATTAAGTTGTTCTTGAACTGCTTTTTTTGAATTATATAAACAGCGACAATACTAAAAACCACTATTAAGCATGATAGTAGAATAAAAATCTGATACCAACTTGGAACCCACATTTCCTCGCCTAAGAGATATTCATTTTTGAGATTTCTAAGTGCATCTTTCACCTTGTTTATTTCTTCTTCTTTACCAAAAGCGTTGTAAAGCTGATTGCGTTTATCTATCAAATCACAGTAAGAAGAATACTTGTTTTTTAATATCATTCGGTAAAAAAATATACCAACACCACTTATAAACGAACTGATTAGAGGAATTTTCAAATAGCTTGCAATGATATATTTTGTAATTTTATTCTTCTTAAGTCCCAAACATCTTAATATCGCAAACGAACTTGACTTTGTTTTCAAAGAAAGATTAAGTATATTGCCAAACCCAATAATAAAAATTATAAACAGAAGGATAAACAATATTATAATTGTAAGATAATTGAAAACAAATTGATATATAGCCTTCCTTTTTAGCTCAAAGATTGTAGTTTTATTAATAAGTCCTGCTTCTGCACCAATTGATGCTATAGCTGATTCTACATATTTTTCATCGGAATCCCCTGATATTAGAACCTTATCATATTTAGAATTATATATTCCAAGCTGATTGGCGTATTCTCCTGTAATGAGAAGAAATCCAGAGTAATTCTTTAAATCGTTTACGATATTTCTTATAATACTACTATTCTCGATGTTTTGAGGATTCAATTTCATACTACCGTTTATTTCAAAATCAGTAGAAATCCTGTTTTCCGGCACCCATCCAGTACTATCTGCCTGAAATGAATATAAACAATAAGTATTATTTTCATTAAATTCCTTGCCATCACCAAATATAGACACCCAGACCGCTCCATCAGAAATATTATTTTCGCTGCTTATTGTAGCGAATTCATTTAACGCATCTTCATTGACAATAATACATGGTATGGAGTATAATGAATCGGGCTTAAATCCAAGTATTTCACAATAGTCTGCTGGAATAGCATTTGATTGGATAATATTGTTTGTATAATTTTCTTTTCTAACAACAAGACTAAACCAGTTACTCCAACATAATACTCGCTTAGCACCATTTTCTTTCATTTTTTCTACATCTGTTTCGGATAACCCATAATTTATATGTGGTGAAAGATATGCAGCTGTTCCCAATGTGTCTCCAGTCTCTAATAATGCATCAAATCCATTTTCTTTTAAATCTAATTCATCAAGAACTTCATATGTTTTTGATGAATTGTTTATGTTTAAAGTTGTTTGTGAAACAACTGTATTTCCTTTGTTAATGGGGGTACAGTATAAATAACCAACTACACAAATAAATAGTACAGAAGATAGCGAGACGATTTGCAGAACTGTTGTACCTTTTTGTGACAAAATTCGATTAACACTTCTATACAATGAATTCACTTTAGTGTGATACATATAATGCTTGGTATGGTGAGCAGCACTAAACGTGAAGACGATTTTCAGTATAATAATTACATAAGAGATCGTTATAGTTATAAGCTCTACCAAAATTGCCAAACTCATCGGTTGAATGGTTTTCTGCTCAACAATCCATTCAACATTATACCCCTTAAATGCTGGCAACTTAAAACATGATACTTGAATGTGAACAAGTCCCTCGTATAATAATATACCCAAGCAGATACCTATTATAGTAGCGATAAAAAAGAATATAATCATTTCAATAAAAAGTAGCCGCACTATCCTTTTCTTTGAATAACCAACACAACGCATAAGTTGAAAAGAATTCATTCTATTCTGTAATACAATGGTAAGACTTGAAAACATTGAGATAATTGAGATCAGCATGCTAAATAATGTGATTATCTTAACCATTTTAAGCTTTGGAGATATTTCAATGTTATCTTCATCTTGAGACATAGCTATTATTTGAATTCCATGTCTTCTTCCGTTTCCAGAAATGCTATATCCACGTTCAAAACACTCATGATTTAATTCGTATTCTTCTGGAAAAACATTATCATCATTTGATAGTGCCATTCTCTCTCCGTTTTTAAACTGAAATAATATGTTATTGTATCCATTATTGATTATATTTGCATCCTCTTTTGATAGAATGACTCTTGGATCACAATATTCATAACCATTTATAGGATTTTCAAAGGTTGTCCTATCGACATCATCAATTATTCCTACAATAAGATATTCATTTGTTACGATTTCATTTTCATTGAATGTGTGAATATCCAAGATAATACTATCACCATATTTTGTAAGAGGAGATATTGTTTGTAAAACATTTTTAGTTAAAGCTATTTCGCCCTTAGAATTGGGGAGTCTTCCTTCAATAATTGGGTAATGAGCAAGTTCTTCTGTCTGTTTATCGTTAAAAGCACCGACTGTTGCTGAAAAATCGCCATTCTGAATTCTACCAACACAATAAATATCTCCAATAATATCCACCACTTTTGAAGTTTTAATTAGATTGATTGTATCAGAATCAACATTCCTATATTCAACATCAAATGCACCATCAACATCATAATATGAGTGGAGATCGCGACGAATTTCTGTACGTTCTAAGTACCCTGATACCAACAGCATAATAACTAAAAAGAATGCTGAGATAATAACTGATAGTAATTCACGTTTGTGCTTTTTCCAATATTTAAGTAAAAAAACAAAATCTTTTGACATATGATCACCTCTTACCAATTCTAAGATAGGCTGTACTGTTGTTAATCAACAGTACAGCCTATGCTGATTATTCGAAGTCTTAAGTTGTCTGTGTTACACCATCAATATTACTTATGTATATCGAACCAGAAGTTGATTCATAACCTGTTGCAGGGCAAACAGTAATGTAATATGAACCTGCTGCAAGGGATTTATATATGTACTGAGTTGGAATTGAGTATTCAGGAATTGCTATTGATACAACAGCATTAGCGTCTCCATATTTATAGATTTTTACACTGGCTGCGCCGCTTGTGCAATTGCAAAAACTAATAGTAACAGATTTACTTGTATTAAGTGAGAAACCTTCTGGAAGGGTTGTTACACTGTGTATATTAGACCATGAATAACCATGACCTAATCTTGAGCTTTCTTCCGTATCGAGATTATATTCAATTGACACCTGAGTATCAATATCTTCAGCAGCACTTGCTGAAAATGCGCCTATGCTTCCTGTTACACACATAGCTGATGCAACAACACCAATTAGTATTTTTTTCATTTTATTAATCATAGTGACCATCCTTTCTGATTAAAGAACATTCGATTTTGCCGTTTTTTTATTCTTACACTTTCCTGCGAACAGAATTGCAGATACCATTATAAAAGTCCAAGTTACGCAATATGCAATTTGCATCCATCTTAGACTTAAACTGATTATAAGCAATATACTTTCAATAACAGTGATCAACAATGTTCGATTCTTGTATACTCTTAACTCTATTTTCTCAAGAGGCTTATTATTGTCCTCAACTGGAGCCAGTATACAAATAATAGTAATTGAAAACATAAGTGTGATGATACAAATAAAGCTCGATAGAGTAATATGCTTTATAGCCAAAAGAATTGTACTCATCAATAGAATTGAATAAACATAGCATCGACCAGCTGTTTTAGCATGATAACCTCCTGCATTACTTCTTAAAGGGATAAATAACAGTGTAAAAAGTAACGCTTGCCAAAACACACCAAAACCTAAACCGAGTACTATAGTGGAAGCAAAGTTAAGGATTACCATAAATCCTTGTTGTAAACCATATCGGCAAATTTCATAATGCTCATCATCAATTGTATTATTATCTTTTAGATATTTTGCGATTTTGTTTGCAATAATAGCAAACATTAGAATCTGCGAAGCTTCTTTGCGGATTCAGGCAGTTCGTCCTGATGCATAATATATATACAAGTAGAGTTAGCTACAAGCGATGTAACTACCATAGCAAACGCTGCCAATGCACCAGAGTATCTCTTGATCCAGTTTTTCAAGCTTCTCACCCCCCTTGTTCGATTTTCTTTTGGCAATTGTATTATACCACAATCAAATAGGGAATTTGATTATTTTACGAAACTTACAGATTGTATATCGCAAACTAAAATTTAGCATAAGTAAAGTAAGACTTGAATCGAGAAAATACCGCCATTATGAGTGATTTTTAACAATCCATTATAGTGTTCAATTGCTTTTTTTACATTTTGCAATCCATAACCGTGATTCGTAGCATCTGTTTTTGAACTACAAATTACTCCATCTTCATACACGATATCTCCCTTGTACGAGTTCTGTATAAGCATTAACAATCTTCCTTTGGTGTATACGATACGTATTCTTAAAACTTTATCCTTACGAGATTCCATTGCTCGTAATGCTTCAATTGAATTATCAAGGAGGTTAGTTAAAATTGTTACAAAGTGAACAGTATCTATATTTATCATTTGAGGAACAAAAATTTCTAATTCTGTTTTGATTTCCATATCTTTTATAGTAGATAATTTATAATTGATGACACTATCAATTATAAAATTCCCAGTGTTTACAACAACGACTTCTGACATTATATTGGATTTTTTCAATTCTTGCAGATACAATATGGCTTCCTCATACTTTTTGGCTTTCAAATAGCCTTGTATCATATTAAAATGATTTTGGATGTCATGTCTGAATGCTCTGGTATCTTTTAGCGACTCGTCCATAGATTTCAATTGATTGGAATAAAATACGTTTTCTTGCCTTATGGCTGCTGTTTCCATTTTTTCTTCATAATATACTGAAATCTTATCGTACATTGTAAAAGTCAATACATTAGTAAAAATTAAAATTCCCATTGAAAATAATACAATTGTTTTAGTAACCCCACTAATGCTCATTATCATAGCACCAATTACCATAGAGGATGTTGGTATAAGAACTGTTGCAAATAGATACGCCATTGGAGGAGCGTGATTTCCTTTATAAAAACTCCTATTTTCTAATATAAGAACGGCAAGAAATGTAATCACTTTACATAGCAGTAAACCAAATATATGATTATACTCACCTCGGATTAAAGGTTGAATAATAATTCTTCCTGTAATAGCTGAAGAAAGGAGTTCTCCAATAAATAAAATAAAACAATAAAATGCTATTAATAAAAGCGATCTGGTTACTTCGTTTTTATACGAAAAAGCTATTGCTGATATAGCAAGAATTGTTGTTATTAAATTCACTATAGGTATATCTATCAATACAGAAGTAAGAGTTATTGCCACGCCATATATGACATATAGCGTTTTAGTTAAAACAGGACTCTTAATTTCTGAGTTAAATATAGAAAAATATTTTTTGGAAATAAATACTGTAAAAATATTAGATAAAATTAATGCTATCTCATATGTATTAAGGTTTAATAGTTTCAAAATTTCCACCCCGTTTCTTCAATATCATTTTCAAGTTGCCATTCACGAATGGTCTTTCTTTTTGACTGAGCAATCGGAATAACTTTACCGTCGTCGATGGTTATCAATTCGTATTCGTATTTTTGAATATGCTTACTATTTACTAAGTATGACTTATGGACATTTAAAAACTTTTGAGATTCAAGTAAAGATACTAATCGATCCATTTTATCATAGAATTCAAAATTATCTTCTCCCGTATGAAGTATAATTTTGTGATCGCAACTTTCAAAATATAGAATATCTTTCAATGGAACTCGATAGAGCTCTCTGCCAGTTTTAAAGGCAAAAATCTCTTCACTTATCTTCAATCTCTTAAGAAATTTCTTAAATGCAAGAATAAGTTTTTCTTTATCAATAGGTTTCAGTAAAAATGTTATAGGATCAAAATCGAATAAATCTATGGCATACTGTCTGTGAGATGATATGTAAATGATTTCAGTTGTTTCATTCTTTAACGTCTCCCTAAGAAATCTACTAACATCAATGCCGCTCTTTTTCCCGATTTCTATATCAAGGAAAATGCAATCAAAATATGCATTTTTTAATCGCTCTATAATTTCAGTTCCACTATAGAAGGAATCAAATTCAATGCCTATCCCATTATTTTTAGAAAACTTATTTAAAAAGTTTTCTATTGATTCACAAATTACATCTGCATCATCGACAATTGCGATTCTAATCATTTGTCTCATCTCCTAATTCCAATCAGTGCAACTTGATTGATTATTCTCTCTGCATTTCCAATTATACCAAAACAGCTAAGAAAAAGCAATGGTATAATACAACTGAGAAGTAGTATAATAGAATTAATCGTTTTTCGCAAAGTTCAGTCTTTTGCGATGTGATACTATTATTGCTTAGGAGTTGATGATGTATGGCAAAATATAATGTTTATCATCGTAAAGATGGACGCTGGGAAGGACGTATTTCACGTGGTAGATGTGAAGATGGTAAACGAAAATATCAGTATATATTCGCAAGATCCAAATGTGAAGTACTAAGAAAAATTGATATTATTTTAGGTAATGAGCAGAATATCAAATGTACAAAATCTTTTTGTGAGATTTTTACTGAATGGAGTAATAGTGTCCGCCACAGAATTAAAGAATCAACATATGCAAACTATCAAATGAAAGCAGCTAAACATCTTTTACCTAACTTTGGTGAAAAGTTTATAGATTGTCTTGAATCGAATGAAATTAATTGTTTTATTCAAATGAAACTACAAGAAGGTTTATCAAGCCGCTATGTTTCCGATATTATAATCCTAATGAAAACAGTTTTTAAATATGCTGTTCAGGTATATAACGTCTTTAATCCTATGGATAATATCACCTTACCTAAGAAGAAAAAAACTGAAATTTCGCTTCTTGATGATATAGAACAAGCCGAATTGCAAAAATATATTAGTAATCATCCGAATTATGCAACACTTGGTACAGCACTTGCTATCACAACAGGTATTCGTATAGGAGAATTATGTGCGCTTCAATGGTGCGATATTGACCTGAAAAAACGTGTTTTAACCGTCAGAAAGACTATGCAAAGAATTCAATGTGATAAAGGAAACTCAAAGACAAAGCTCATCATCACCGATCCGAAAAGTGAATCTTCAAGAAGAAGTATACCTATTCCGGATTGTATGATGGGCTTTTTATCTGATTTCAAAGGTCGAGATGATGAATTTATTCTAACAGGAAGAACAAAGCCAATAGAACCTCGAACAATGCAGTATCGTTTCAAAACTATCTTAAAAAACGCAAATTTACCGTCAGTTCATTTTCATGCTTTACGCCATTGCTTTGCTTCATTCTGTATCTCCTTGGGCTTTGACATAAAAGCATTAAGTGAATTACTTGGACACAGTTCTGTTGAAATAACGCTCAATAGATATGTGCATTCTTCTTTTGAACAGAAAAGAGCATATATGAATAGAATTAATATGCCACTTCTCGCAAAAGACTGAACTTTGCGAAAATATGATCTGTAGAAATTTGTTGATAATGCATTTATTATTATTTTATCACAAATTATGACAGGGGCTTCGTAATTAACGAAATTTACAGTTTTGATAGCGTAAAATAAAGTAAAATATTGTTATCGTGTTCTATTGCAGCAAATATTCATTAGATACCATATGGCATAGAGACCATGTCCCCGAAACTTATCACATGATTATTAGTAAATTACTTGTTGTATGGAGAAACAGTAGTAATACCAAACGGTTGTAAACTCCTGTCCATTTACTGAAGTAGGTTCTGTTCTTTTAAGGTGAGTAATAGGCTTGTACGTAATTATAGCGAGTGCATTTAATAATTAAAATTTCAGAAATATAATTATCGGTTTAATTGGGGCGAGATTGCATCACGAATAGTAAAAATTCAAATTCATTTATGCGTTCACTTTAATTTGTTATAGGCAGTCGAACCTGTCCACTGCCCTAAACAACTTATAGTATAAGCCTGGCAATTTCACAAACTGTCATTTAATATTTCGCTGACATAAGTCATCATCTAAAATAAAAAGCAGATACTCCCATAATCTGGGCGTATCTGCCGTTGAGACAACAATCACCATTTTTCCGTTTTCTTCAAAAAATCGAAGCATCTTGGATACTTCTTTTCAATATCCTTCGTCAAAGGATTCTGCTTTACTTCCTCTATTGTGTGGATACCGAGGAACGCAAGAATATCCAGTACATCCGTCTGATCTGTAATTCTTGGTACTAAGCCGGCAAAGTGGATCGCACGGACTTTCAGCAGGAGCAGACTTTGTATTTTGGCTATATACAGCTTGATATTGGAATAGCTGTCATCGGTTATCCATTCGAGCTTACCAATAATATCTGTCACCTCAGTGAGCTTGTAGGAATCATTGTTGATCCAGTCCTCGTCAAGTCCCTTTTCCTTTGCAACCTCACGGATAAGCTCCTGCACTTCTTCTGTCATATCTTTGGTTGCCGTATCCACATCCATTGTATATCCACCGCTGCGTAGCTTATTATAGAGCATCGCAAAACCGCCGATAGCTCTGATCTCAATGGTGATATGGTGTGCGTACAGCTTCTCGTTTAATATGCCGAGTGCTTCTTTGAAATCATCTAACGAGCATTCTATTCCAATCATGATACACCTCAGAACATTACATTCATCTTATAGTAAACATTTTCTTCTTTCAGCCCGTGACTACTCAGTACAAGAGGTTCTGAAAGAGGCTTACATTCTGTAAGCTTCTGTAAATTGGCGAGTTCAAAGAGCTGTTCGAGATGATAGTAGCTGATGATACAATACAGAAGAACTTTTGTCTTATCGGACATTCTCTGAATATCGAGCTGTGCAATCTCGTCTTTCTTGCGGTCAGCATGGAGAACAAGACGGTGCAGATACCTGTGCAGGCTATAATAATCATTGCTGCTCCAATCATTCTGCGGAGCGTAATAAGGCTTCGTATTCAGCATAGTTCTCACCCTTTCTGTTCGTCATAGCCTTTCACATAATGAAAAGCTCTCTGCTCACTATTATTATAGCACTTTCCGCCATTACTGTCAAGATGAACGTGGTTATATTTACCGCAATATCGAATGTCCATTTCGCTTTTTAAATTATCATTGGAGTGCCGCAATCGGCACACCTCTCAGCAATTCCATTACTGAGCTGCACACCATGATGCGTTACTTGGAATATGATTTCCTGAAAGACCACGGTTTACAGCACTTCGACAACTGGGTTGCGGTTTTCGGTGAACAAAAGACAGACTATTAGTTAAAGCCTGCGGGCAATGGTTTCAAGGAGCGCACCCGTATCGCTAACTATACAGGTATGCCGGAACTTATGAGTATGTTCAAGCAGGTGGCTGACATTAGGACGGCGGATACACTGAAACTCGATGTGCCTGACTGTGATTATCAGGTGGTTCAGGTCGAAGCTACTCCTTTTCAGCAGGAGTTGTTCAGGAGCTTGCCGACAGAGCTGATGCTATCAACGCAGGAAATGTTGATCCCACGATCGACAATATGCTCAAGATTACGTCGGACGGAAGAAAGCTCGGTCTTGATC
>CAMJBT010000061.1 GCA_946403965.1 uncultured Pseudobutyrivibrio sp.
ACAGGCGTACTTAATGAAATTGTTACCGAGGCAGTTGCACTTCAGCAGCCACCTACAGATAAGGGAAAACGACTTAAGATTTTTTATACTACACAGGTTGCAGTTAAGCCACCTACTTTCGTTATTTTTGTAAATGAAAAGTATTTAATGCACTTTTCATATGTTCGATATCTTGAAAACAGAATCAGAGATGCCTTTGGATTTGAAGGTACATCTTTAAAATTTATTATTAGAGAGAGGAAGGAAAACGAATAATGGTTGTTGTGGGGAGAATCATAGCTTTACTAATCGGTTATTGTTTCGGAATGATTTTGATGGGATATCTCATCGGAAAATCAAAAAATATTGATTTGACAAAGGTCGGAAGTGGCAATGTTGGATCTACCAACACCATGAGAAATTTAGGCGTTCCAGCTGGGCTGATTACACTTGCTTGGGACTGCTTAAAGTGTGTTGTTGCCTGTCTTTTTGTAAAGCTAATATTTGGATTGTTTGTTGATAATGCAAATATCTATATGATTTATGCAGGACTTGGTTGCGTTCTTGGACATGATTTTCCATGTTATATGCATTTTAAAGGTGGAAAGGGAGTTGCATCTACATTAGGGTTTATTATTGCTTTATTCCCAATTGGTTTACCAATTCCAGCTGTTGTTTTTATTGCATTGGTAGCTTTAACACGCTATGTTTCTTTGGGATCAATTATTGGTGAATTATCATTTGCCATAGAAATTATAGTAGCGGCTGCACTAGGTGTTCTTTCAGAAAAGTATCCTGGTGGACAGCTAAAGGAAGTAGTTATTATTTGCTGTTTCGTTTCAGCACTTTCAATTATACTTCATCATTCGAATATTAAGCGTCTTCTTAGTGGAAATGAAAATAAATTTTCATTTCATCCAGAAACAAGAGCTTAGTATTACAATCTAATAAAATCTTAGATTATTGGCTTAAATTATTTATTTGGAGAGAATTAGATGGCTCGAATTAGTGTACTTGGTGCAGGTAGCTGGGGCATTGCGCTGGCTGTTATGCTTAATAAAAATGGACATGAGGTGAAGGTTTGGTCTCATAGACAGTCTCAAGTAGACCAGATGAATGACACACATACGAGTGATAAAATCAAAGGAGTTAAACTTCCAGAGTCAATGATTTTCACAGCAGATATTGAGGCTGCTGTAAAATCAGCAGATGTGGTTCTCATGGCAGTTCCTTCAAAGGCTACGAGAGAAACTGCAGAAAAGATAAAACCTTTTGTTAATGATAATCAGATACTCATTACAGTTACAAAGGGTATTGAGGAGGAAACTCTTTTTACACAGACAGAAATTTTAGAAGACGTTCTTGGAAATGAAAAACGTATATGCGTTTTATCAGGACCTAGCCATGCAGAAGAGGTTGTTGTGTTTAAACCAACCCTTGTTGTTGCAGGTTCTACTGATAGGCAGACCTCATTATTTGTTCAAAATCTTTTTATGAATAAATTCTTCAGAGTTTATTCATCACCAGATGTTAAGGGTATTGAGGTTGGCGCAGCACTTAAGAATGTTATCGCTCTTGCTGCAGGTATGTCTGATGGACTAGGCTTTGGCGATAATGCAAAGGCAGCTCTTATTACGCGTGGAATTAAAGAAATATCTGCTTTAGCAGTTGCAATGGGCGGACTTCCTGAGACACTTTCTGGATTAACTGGTGTTGGAGATCTTATAGTAACGTGCTCATCAATGCATTCTAGAAATAGGATGGCAGGTTTTTATATGGGACAGGGCATGTCAAAGGATGAAGCTATGGAAAAGGTTGCTATGGTAGTTGAAGGCGTTTATTCTGCAAAGGCTGCCAAGATGCTTGCCGAAAAATATGGTATTGAGATGCCAATCGTTGATGTGGTAAATGCTGTTTTATTTGATGGAATGGACACAAAAGATGCAGTATACGAGCTTATGACCAGATCAAAGAAGGATGAAACTTCCGATTTAGAATGGTAAATAAAAATGAAAGCTACTTGTCAGACACAATGCAAGAATTAGAAGATAAATATAAAGTATACTAAGAAAACACATAAAAATATTTTTGGACTAGCTTAGGCTAGTCCTTTTTATTACAATATATGTAATTTAAGGTGGGGGGAATAAAAATGGATAGACCAATATTAAAAAATAAGTATTATTTGTATTTGACAGAATTCTTTGCAGGAATGTCTGTAATGGCAGTGGAATTGGGGGCTAGTCGACTGTTGGCGCCTTATTTTAGTTCATCACAAATTGTATGGACCATTATTATTGGCACTATTATGATTGCTATGGCTCTTGGAAATCTATACGGAGGAAAGGCTTCAGATAAGGATCCAAATCCGGACAAGTTATATCTTAGAATTGTCATCGCAGCTATATGGATAGCTGCAATTCCTGTTGTTGGCAAATATATAATTATTGGTATTTCTGCTTTACTGATATTTACAGTCAGTAATAATTTTTTAATCATAGCAGCTTTTGTTGCATGTATGATTATATTCGTATATCCGTTATTTTTGCTTGGGACAGTTACACCATCATTAGTAAAATTTTCCGTTGATAGCCTGGACGATAGTGGAACAGTCGTTGGTAAATTAAATGCTAGTAATACAATAGGCAGTATAATAGGTACTTTCGTCCCTACGTTTATAAGTATACCATCTGTAGGAACCTCCATTTCATTTTTGATTTTTGCAGGAATACTACTAACTCTATGTATCATATATTTTGTAAGCTCGAAAATAAATTTTACCAGGGCCAAGAGGGTTCCAATTAGCATTATTTTGTTTTTAGTCTGCTGTCTTCTTGGTCATAATAATAGTTTTGCATTTTGGCAGACTAATCTCGCATATGAAGGAGAGTCAATTTATAATTATTTACAGGTAAGTGAAAATAAGGATCGCGTAATTCTTTCAACTAACGTTTTGTTTGGCGTTCAATCTATTTATCAAAAAGAAAAGGGACCAACAGGTATGTATTATGATTATGCCATGGCATCTCTTTTTATGTCTGGTAATGATGGTCCTAAAAAGGTGCTTGTTCTTGGAAACGGTAGTGGTACCTTTGCTACTCAATGTAAAAGATATTTTGAAAATATTGATGTAACAGGTGTGGAGATTGATCAAAAGATTACCGATTTAGCTAAGAAGGATTTTGAACTACCTGAAGATGTGGAAGTAATAACTTATGATGGTAGAGCTTATTTGAATGCTATTGATGATAAATATGATGTTATTATGGTAGATGCCTACCAGGATATTACAATACCATTTCAAATGTCGTCTGTAGAATTCTTTCAATTGGTAGAAGATCATCTTAATGATGAAGGTGTCATGGTAGTAAATATGAATATGCGAAGTAACTCTGTTGGAAATATTAATGATTATTTGGCTGACACAATTGGTGCTGTATTCCCATATATGCTGACATCAGATGTATATGGTTGGTCTAACCGAATTCTTTTTGCCAGCAACAATTCAGATATGGAAGATAGGCTACTATCAAAAATGTCTTCAGAAACAAATTCAGATATACAACAGATGATGAGTAAGGTGCTTTATGGACTTAATGGTTATGTGCCAGGAAAACTTGTTATGACAGATGATAAAGCACCAGTGGAGCTTCTAGGCATGAAAATGATTGATGAGATAATTGTCGATGAGGTTGCTTCATACAAGGATATTTATAAGAATGAAGGTATTAAGGGGCTTATTGAAATGCTTTAATTATAAAAGAGGACTAAGGCTTAGTCCTCTTTTATATTGGGATTTATATTTATAATTACATATTCGGACCGTGTTCCAGTTTTAAATTTTAAAGCCCAATCGGATATACCTGAAGTCACAATAAAATCTGTGGCATTGATTTTTTCGTAGCCGTAGGTTGCATCGTTTGCTCCAACAAGCTCGCCAATATGTCTTATAGGAATCATTTGACCACCATGGGTGTGTCCAGAAACCACTAAGTCTGAAATTGAATTTGCCTCGGCATCATAATCATTTGGTTCATGGTCCATAACTATAATATATTTATTGGAATCAACCTCATTTAGAAGTTCATCAATGGATTTTCTAAAGCTTCCACTAATATTCTTGTCAAGTCTTCCTACCACATAAAAGCTGTCATTAATGAGAGTATATTCATCGGCAAGTATTTTTATGCCATTTTTAAGAAGTGACTTCTCTAAATCCTCAGCTGTAAAGTCTCTATGATTAAAATAACCTTCATCATGATTACCATAGCAGTAAAAGACACCATATTTAAGGTTTAATTGGCCAAGTGCTTTACAGGCTATTTCCATATCAGCCTTTTTGGAACTATCATCAACAAAATCACCTGCAATCAACAATAAATCTGGATTTGTGGCCTGAATAGTTTTTATATGTTTTGCAAAGCCATCACCGTCGAATGTTGTCCCAATGTGGGAATCGGCAATTAATGCAATTTTTAATGGAGGGATAGACTTATCTGTGGAAAGGGAATAATACTTTTCAACCACTGTGACACAAAGATAATATCCGGCACCAAGATAAAGCAAAGATGCAGCAATAGCCAACCAACCTTGCCAGTGAATGTTTTCTGGTATATTAAATCTTTTCTTTAATATTTTCATTATCGCCCCGAAAATCATAAAGAAAAGGGTGGTATAAATTGTGATTGTAAGTGCATTTATCCATTCGAGAGTTATGAAGAAAAATACAAATGTAATAAGTACAATAAAGAATGCCATAAGCCTATTCTTTATATATTTGAATTTTGCAATAGAATTTACCAGATAAAAAATGCCAAGTATTGTTGCAATTATAGCTCCTAAAAACATAATAAACCAAATCATAAAAACTCCTTGTATAACTTGATAGGGATTAATCTGTATCATACATCCAATATGTGTTTTTTTCATTAATTAATGAGATTTCATGTGAGGAAGACTCTGTGTTTTTTTGATATATTATAGTATGATACTAATGGTATTAGTACAAAAATAATTAAGTGGTAAGGTATATATATGAGTAAAAATTTAGCAGTATTTTTTCCAGGAATTGGTTATCACAACGATAAACCATTAATGTATTATTCAAAGAAGATTGCAAAAGAATATGATTATGAAATAATTGAACTGGGCTATGATCTGTCACAACCAGCATCTTCTGTAAAAGAAGATGAAGAAAAAAGAAAGTCGGTTTTAGATGAGGCTTTTGTGCAGGTTGATGACCGACTGAAGGATATAGAATTCTCTAAGTACGACAGAATCATATTCATTGGGAAGAGTATAGGAACAGCCCTTATGGCTAGATTCGCTTTTTCTTATGAACTTGATGTAGATATGATTATTTACACACCAATTCCAGACACATTCAGTTATCTTGGCTCTTGTGAGGGGCTTTTATTTCATGGTAGTTCAGATCCATATTGCGATACTGAAATGTGTGTACAGCTGTGTGATGAAATGTCTATCACATATGCGGTTATCCCAGAAGCAAATCATTCACTTGAAACTGGAAATGTAGCCCTTGATATTCAGAATCTGTCCAGAGTGATGCAGGCGACTGAGAAGATATTTGCCTTATAAACGACTATTCGGTATTTTTCTTGTTAATGGCATTTTGAGATTAATTTATAAACAAAAATATTAAATGTGTCAGAATAGTGAAACTTTATTTTGTGGTTTCCAAATCTATTGACTACTAGATAGTGTGGTGGTAGTATAAACCTATCAACACAATATCTAGTAGTTTTTTATTTGAAATAACTAGATATTGACAGAATATTTAAACTATTTGTATCAAACAGACATTGATTACTTATTATTATTTCCTAAAATGTTTTGGAGGTTATCATGAATAGATATGTAGTAAAGAAAGATGGAGCATTAGAACCATTTGATGTGCAAAAGGTTGTAGAAGCTGTTGGAAAATCTGCAACAAGGGTGCTTGTAAAATTTACTCCTGAACAGGAGCGTTTTATATGTCAATTTGTTGAGGAAAGAGTGGAGGAGCTTGGCCTTGAGAAGATTGAGATTGCACAAATGCATAATATTGTTGAAGGTGCTTTGGAACGCGTTAATCCTATGGTCGCAAAGTCTTATAGGGATTATCGAAATTATAAGCAGGATTTTGTGCAGATGCTTGATGATGTTTATAAGAAGTCTCAGAACATTATGTACATCGGTGATAAGGAGAATTCAAATACAGATTCTGCTTTGGTCTCTACAAAGCGTTCATTAATATTCAATGAGCTCAATAGAGAGCTTTACAAAAAGTTCTTTCTTACAACAGAGGAAGTTCAGGCTATCCGTGATGGTTATATCTATATCCATGATATGAATGCACGTCGTGATACTATGAATTGTTGTCTTTTCGATGTAAAGTCAGTTCTTGAAGGCGGCTTTGAAATGGGCAATATATTCTACAATGAACCAAAGAGTCTTGATGTTGCATTCGATGTTATTGGCGATATTGTTCTTTCAGCAGCAAGCCAACAATACGGTGGGTTTACAATTCCTCAGGCTGATCAGATACTTGAGAAATATGCTCAGATTTCCTATGATAAATATCTTAAGAAATATATTGATTTAGGAATCGAAAAGGAAAAGGCTGAAGAAGTTGCAATATCTGAAGTACAGCGTGATATGGAGCAGGGATTCCAGGGATGGGAGTATAAGTTCAATACTGTAGCCTCATCAAGAGGAGATTATCCTTTCATCACTGTCACAATTGGTCTTGGAACTTCAAGATTTGCCAAGATGGCTTGTAAAGCATGTCTCAAGGTTCGTTCAATTGGTCAGGGTAAGCCGGGATTTAAGAAGCCTGTTTTGTTCCCTAAGATTGTATTCTTATATGATGAAAATCTTCATGGACCAGGTGGAGAACTAGAGGACGTTTTCGAAGCCGGTATTGATTGCTCACGTAAGACAATGTATCCAGATTGGCTTTCACTTACAGGCGAGGGGTATATTGCCAGCATGTATAAAAAATATGGTAAGGTTATTTCCCCAATGGGATGCCGTGCATTCCTTTCTCCTTGGTATGAAAGAGGTGGTATGAAGCCAGCAGACGATGAAGATACCCCTGTATTTATTGGTCGTTTCAACATTGGTGCTGTTTCACTTCACCTGCCAATGATTTTAGCAAAGGCTCGTCAGGAATCTAAGGATTTCTATGATGTTCTTGATTATTATCTTGAGATGATTAGAAAGCTACATATCCGCACATATGCATATCTTGGAGAGATGCGTGCATCAACCAATCCACTTGCATACTGTGAAGGTGGTTTCTATGGTGGACACTTAGGATTCCATGACAAGATTAAACCTCTTTTAAAGGCTGCTACAGCATCCTTTGGAATTACAGCTTTTAATGAACTCCAGGAGCTTTACAATGGTAAATCTCTTGTGGAGGACGGCGATTTTGCACTTGAAGTTCTCAAACACATTAACGATAAGGTAAATCAGTTTAAGGAAGAGGATGGAAATCTATACGCTATATATGGCACACCTGCAGAGAATCTTTGTGGCTTGCAGGTAAAACAGTTTAGAAATAAATATGGAATAGTTGAAAATGTTTCAGACAGAGAATATGTTTCTAACTCATTCCATTGTCACGTTACTGAAGATATCACACCAATTGAAAAACAAGATAAAGAAGGTCGTTTCTGGGAGCTTTCAAATGGTGGAAAGATACAATACGTACGTTATCCTATCAATTACAACAGAGAAGCTGTTAAGACGCTTGTTCGTCGAGCTATGAAAAAGGGCTTTTATGAAGGAGTAAATCTATCTCTTTCATACTGTGACGATTGCGGACACGAGGAGCTTGAAATGGATGTATGTCCAGTTTGCGGAAGCAAGAATCTTACAAAAATCGACCGTATGAATGGATATTTATCATATTCTCGAGTAAAGGGCGATACACGTTTGAATGAGGCAAAAATGGCGGAGATTGCAGACCGCAAATCTATGTAATTGAATAATGACTTGGAGAATAATGTAAATGAATTATCATAATATAACTAAGGATGACATGCTTAACGGCGACGGTCTCAGAGTTGTGCTGTGGGTTGCCGGATGTGATCATCATTGCGAGCAATGTCAAAATCCTATTACTTGGGATCCAGAAGGTGGCTTAAAATTTGATGAAGCTGCTAAGGAAGAATTATTTGAAACATTATCTAGAGACTATATTTCAGGAATAACATTTAGTGGAGGTGACCCATTGTTTCCTGGAAATCGTATGGAAGTGACGGAGCTTGCCCGGGAAATTAGGGAGAGGTTTCCCGGCAAGACCGTCTGGCTTTACACTGGGTTTACCTACGAAGCGATTAAGTCTCTAGAAATTATGGAATATATTGATGTTCTGGTTGACGGAGAATTTGAAATTGATAAGATAGATTTACAAGCGAAATGGAGAGGAAGCATTAACCAACGTGTTATTGATGTCCCACAGACTAGAAAGCTTGGGCAGATTGTTTTATTCTGCGACTAAACAAGGGAGAGTTTAATAAATGAATATTAATATAACAAAACTTAGTCCATCAGCTAAACTTCCAGATAGAGGTTCTGAGTATGCTGCAGGTTACGATTTATTTGCAGATATTAAGGAGGAGGTTAAAATTGCTCCACATCAGACTCTAATGGTTGGGACTGGGCTTGCAATGGAGATTCCAGAAGGCTATTTTGGTGGTATATTCGCTCGTTCTGGATTATCTGCAAAGGAAGGACTTAGACCTGCTAATTGCGTTGGAGTTGTTGATTCTGATTATCGTGGGGAGGTTAAGGTTGCTCTTCATAATGATAGTGAAATTGAAAGAGTTGTAACACCGGCGGAAAAAATAGCACAGCTTGTTGTCGTTCCATTCCTTGCTGTAGAATTTACTGAAGTTTCAGAGCTTACTGATACAGATAGAGGTTCTGGCGGATTTGGATCTACAGGAAAACATTAATATATAAGCAATGGCGCCTGGATTTAACCAGACGCCTTTTCGTAGTTTTATAAAGTATATTTGAAAGAGAGTAATAATTATGGCAAAAAAAGTTACCTATGATGCAAGCAGTATTGCTGTTTTAGAGGGACTTGAGGCGGTTAGAAAGCGCCCAGGAATGTATATAGGTTCAACTTCTAGAAAAGGACTTAATCACCTTATATATGAAATTGTAGATAACTCGGTAGATGAACACCTTGCAGGGGAATGCGATACAATCTATGTCACACTTGAGAAGGATGGAAGTTGCACAGTTGAAGATAACGGTCGTGGAATTCCTGTTGGTATGCATGCAAAAGGGCTTCCAGCAGCACGATTAGTTTTTTCTACACTTCATGCCGGTGGTAAGTTTGATGATAGTGTGTACAAAACATCAGGTGGTTTGCATGGTGTAGGTTCATCTGTCGTAAATGCGTTGTCATCATACATGGTGGTTGATATTTCAAGAGAGGGATATGTTCACCATGATCGTTATGAAAGGGGTGTACCTACTGAACAGTTGGTTGATGGACTCCTTCCAAAAATTTCAAAGACCAACAAGCATGGTACTAAAATCAATTTCCTGCCAGACCCTGAAATTTTTGAAAAGACTTATTTCAAAGAGGATGATATTAAGTCTCGTCTCCATGAGACAGCTTATCTTAATCCAGGTCTCACAATAAATTATGCTGATCTTCGTGGTGAGGAACCGGAATATGTTACATACCATGAGCCGGAGGGTATCATAGGTTTTGTTAAGGAAATAAATAAGTCGGCAGAAGCGTTGCATGATGTTGTATATTTTTCTGGAAAATCTGAAGATGTAGAGTTAGAGGTTGCATTCCAGTATTGTAACGAATTCAAAGAAAATATCCTTGGATTCTGTAACAACATTTATAACTCAGAAGGCGGTACTCATATCACTGGCTTTAAGACCGTCCTTACTACTGTCATAAACAACTACGCTAGAGAACTGGGTATTCTTAAAGATAAGGATGCTAATTTCACAGGTGCTGATGTTAGAAATGGTATTACAGCCATTGTATCTATAAAGCACCCAGATCCTCGTTTTGAGGGCCAGACTAAAACAAAGCTTGATAATCCAGATGCATCAAAAGCAACACAAAAGGTTTGTCAGGATGAGTTTGTTTTATTCTTTGATAGAAATCTGGATACTTTAAAGGCCATCATTTCTTGTGCAGAGAAAAGTGCTAAGATTCGTAAATCCGAAGAAAAAGCCAAGACAAATCTTCTTACAAAACAAAAGTTTTCTTTTGATCAAAACGGAAAACTTGCAAACTGTGAATCTAGAGATGCAAGCAAATGTGAAATTTTCATAGTAGAGGGAGACTCGGCTGGCGGCTCAGCTAAAATGGCACGTAATCGTATGTATCAAGCTATTATGCCAATCAGAGGAAAAATCCTTAATGTAGAAAAGGCTTCAATGGATAAGGTTTTGGCCAATGCTGAGATAAAAACTCTTATAAATGCATTTGGTTGTGGATTTTCTGAAGGCTATGGCAACGATTTTGATATTACAAAGCTTCGTTATGATAAGATCGTAATTATGGCTGATGCCGATGTTGATGGTGCACATATTAGCACGCTTCTTCTTACATTCTTCTACAGATTTATGCCAGAACTTATTAGAGAAGGTCATGTTTATATAGCGATGCCACCTCTTTATAAGGCTATTCCATCAAAGGGTGAAGAAGAATACCTTTATGATGATATTGCTCTCGAGAAATATCGCAAGAAAATGGATGGAAAGACATTCACCCTCCAAAGATACAAAGGTCTGGGCGAGATGGATAAGGATCAACTTTGGGAAACTACACTTGATCCGGAGCGTAGAAAGCTAAAGCTGGTAGAAATAGAGGATGCACTTATGGCATCAGAGGTTACTGAACTTTTAATGGGAAGTGATGTTGCTCCTCGAAAAGAATTTATATATAAGCATGCCAAGGAAGCTGAAATTGATGCTTAGAAACAGGATTTTCCTGTAGCTTTAGATAGTTGTTTTCCTTCGGAAAACATAATTTGAAAGGGTAATAATTTAATGGCACAAGAAATAATAAGAACAGAATATTCTGAGATAATGCAAAAATCCTTCATTGACTACTCCATGTCTGTTATTCTTGCTCGTGCAGTTCCAGATGTTAGAGATGGTTTAAAACCTGTACAGAGACGTACACTTTATGACATGTATGAATTGAAGGTTGATTATAATAAACCATACAAAAAGTCAGCTCGTATTGTAGGTGATACCATGGGTAAATATCATCCTCATGGAGATAGCTCAATTTATGAAGCTCTAGTTGTCATGTCTCAGGACTTTAAAAAGAGTCTTCCTCTTGTAGATGGTCATGGTAATTTTGGCTCAATCGAAGGTGATGGAGCGGCTGCAATGCGATATACCGAGGCACGTCTTGCAAAGGTCACTCAGGAAGTATATCTTGGAGATTTGGATAAAAATGTAGTTGATTTTGTTCCTAACTATGATGAAACCGAAAAGGAGCCAGAGGTGCTTCCTGTTCGAGTTCCAAATCTTCTTATTAATGGCTCAGATGGTATTGCTGTTGGTATGGTTACATCCATTCCTCAGCATAATCTTGGGGAAGTTATTGATGGCGTTATAGCTTACATGAAAAATCCTGATATAAATACAGCACAAATGCTTGAAATTATACAGGGACCTGATTTTCCTACTGGTGGTATTGTTACAAATAAAGATGACCTTCTTGAAATTTATTCTACAGGTGTAGGAAAAATTAAAATTCGTGGTAAGGCAGAAATCGAAAAGATCAAGGGTGGAAAAGAACAAATCGTAATTAGTGAGATTCCATATCCTATGATTGGAGCTAATATCGGAAAGTTCCTTAATGATATCTATCAGCTTGTTGAATCTAAGAAAACTAATGATATTACAGATATCTCAAATCAATCTTCAAAGGATGGTATGAGAATTATTGTAGAGCTCCGTAAGGGAGCTGATGCACAAAATGTACTCAACTTACTTTACAAAAAGACACGTCTAGAGGATACATTTGGTGTCAATATGCTGGCTGTTGCTGATGGAAAGCCAGAAACACTTGGAATCGTTCCAATTATTAGACACCATGTAAATTTCCAGTATGAGATAAGTACAAGAAAATATACTCATCTGCTTGGTAAGGAACAGGATAAAAAAGAGATACAGGAAGGCTTAATCAAGGCTTGTGATGTTATTGATTTGATTATTGAGATACTTAGAGGTTCAAAGGATGTTAAGCAGGCAAAAGCTTGCCTTGTTGATGGTGTTACCGCTGGAATTAAGTTTAAGTCAAATGCATCAAAGGTAGCTGCTGAACAGCTTAGATTTACTGATCGTCAAGCACAGGCTATTCTTGATATGAGACTCCATAGATTAATTGGTCTTGAAATCGAAGCTTTGAAGGCAGAATACGATGATACTTTGGCAAAGATTGCAAAATATACCAAGATTCTTGGATCTAAGGCAGAAATGGCCAAGGTTATTATTAAGGACCTTCAATCAATAAAAAAAGAATATGCCAGAGAACGACGTACAGTAATCGATAACGTTGAAGAGGCTGTTGTAGAAGAAAAGCCAATTGAAGTGATTGATGTAGCTGTTCTTATTGATAGATTTGCATATGCACGAGTAATCGATATGCCTACCTTTGAACGTAACAAGGAGGCGGCTGAAACAGAGTCAAAGAAGATTGTTTTCTGTAAGAATATTGACAAGATTTGTCTGTTTACAAATAATGGTGATATGCACACAATCAAGGTGCTTAGTTTGCCATTTGGCAAGTTCAGAGACAAGGGTCAGCCTATTGATACTGCAGAAAAAGGTTCAAAGATTGACTTAACAAAAGAAAATCTTTTGCTTGCTGATTCTATGGCCAACATCATTACAAAGAAGCTTATCTTTGGTACAAAGCAAGCAATGATAAAAGTAGTCGATGGTAGCGAGTTTGATGTATCTAGAAAACTGATAGCTGCAACAAAGGTGAATGATGGAGATGAAGTCATCTGTGTAAAGGTTCTTGGCGAAAATGACACAGTTGTTATGCGATCTGCCAAGGACATGTTCCTTAGAATTGATGGTGCTTCTATTCCTGAAAAAAAGAAAACAGCTGTTGGTGTTAGAGGAATGAAGCTGGCAAATGGTGATGAAATTACAGATATTTATGTACTTAACGAAGGTGATAATGTTGAGGTGAAGGTTAAGGACAAGACTGTAGCTCTCAATCGCCTTCATGTCGGTTCTAGAGATACAAAGGGTGTTAAGAAATGATAAAAAACGTATATTTTGATTTAGATGGAACACTTATTGATTCAGCTCCAAGTATTATTGGCTGCATAAAAAAAACACTAGACAAATATGGATATGAATGCCCTGAATATGGTGTTCTGAAAAAATGTGTAGGACCACCTTTTACTTATTCATTTCCAAATTATCTACATGTAAAAGATGAGGATTTTGATGGGGCTGTGGCATATTACCGTCATCTCTATGACAATGAAAACGGATGCCTTGATGTAGATGTTTTTGAAGGTATTGAGGGCCTGCTAGAAGCTTTAGTGAAAAGAGGCTATTGTCTGTTTGTATGCACCTCAAAACCAGAGCCTACAGCTAGAAAGATTTTATCTGCCATGGGAATAGATAAATATTTTACTGATATCTGTGGGGCTACCTTGGATGCCAAGGTGGATACTAAAGCTGAAGTGATTGATCTTTGTTTTAAAAGAGCACCATGGCATCAGAAGGATGAAACAGTCCTTATCGGAGATACTAAATTTGATTGCATAGGTGCAAATACTGCAGGTATTGATTGCTTAGGCATAACATGGGGCTCGGGGTCTCGAGCAGAACTTGAGGAAAATGGTGCTATAACCGTAGTTGATTATCCAGATGAGGTGCTTGATTACATTGCGTCAAATTAAACTTAATCGTATATTACAAATTATATATCCGTTAATTGTATACTTCGTAGTCTATCAATTAGGAGTTAGTCTTTTGATTGATGCCTACGGAGATAAAATAGGAAAGCTTATGTGTCTGCTTATAGCAGGCACTATTTGTATTATTCCAATGTACATTATTTATAGGACAGTACCTAAAATAATACCCGAACAATTTGAGGCAAAAAGAGATTTGGTAAGATATTTGATTTGGATTTTTGTAATAGTTTTTGCTGGAATTGCCTTGAATATTATTCTTACAAAAAGCGGCATGGTCGGTTATTCGAAAGGGTTTGAAAGAGCAAATCAGACATTATCTGATGGCAGTCTATTTATAAAATTATTATGTAATGCTTTAATTATTCCAATATTAGAAGAGTTGTTAATTCGCGGAATTATCACAGGTCAGCTGTGTTTATGGTACGGTTCTGTGCCTGCTGTGGTATTATCTTCATTTTGTTTTGGTATTATGCATAATAATATAGTACAATTTATATATGCATTAGCTATTGGATTATTACTTGGACTTATGTATACAAAAACAAGACGTTTGATTCTTTGTATATTAGCTCATGGGCTATTAAATCTTTTAGTAATCCTATTTAGTTAATTAGGAAACGGGAGGGCATTATGACAAAAAATAACGAAGTAATTAAAGAATCGAAGGTAGCGTTGGTTGCACATGTGGTAACTTCTTTAGGAATGCTTGGCATAGGAATATGTATGTTCCTCTTAGATGCTAGTTTTATATCAACACTTATTTATTCATCTTCGGTACTTGTGTTAGGTATTTTATTTATATGTTTTGGAGCCTGGTACATGATTAAATATTTCTTTAACCTTGAATACACCAAAATAACTAATTATGGATTTACAATGGGCGTAATATTAGTTATTATTGGCGCCTTATTTATTTTTAATGCAGATATGGTTTCGAGTTTTATAGATATGCTTGTCTGTTTGATTGGTATAGTTCTTGGAGCAGTTATGCTACAGCAATCATTTGCACTTTTTCATATCAAAAAAATTATATGGACTGTATGTTTAGTTTTTGGATTGGCAACTGTTGGTGCCAGCGTTTACACATTAATGACTCCATTTAAATTTTTCGACGGTAGTACATTGTCTTGTGTTTATCTTATTTCGGTAGGAGCGTTAGCTTTGCTGTCGTTACTTTTAATGGTAATTGGTTTAGGAAGTCATAAAAAGGACGCCAATAGAGATATTAATCGTAATAATGAGGACTCACCTTTGGGTTCACAAGCAGGAAATGAGTCTATTTTTGAAGAAGAAACAACATATTTCGATAATACCCAATATTCTACTACTAATTCAGATTCACTATTTGAGGAATAATAAGCTAAATGGCAAATTTAGAAGATTATTTAATCTGGAGAGGGGATGTGCCCTTTGATATTGATCCTTTTAATGAGGTAGATAGCGCGGTTTTATGTGAGTTGGTTTATTCTGACTTTGAAGGGATTGTTCCTGGTCCAGGTACAAAAGAAAAAATATCAATTGAAGATGCTTGTGGGTTATTTTTTGAAAAATATACTAAAGAAGGTCTTATGACTTTGGCTACCCATACTAAGTTTGCGCCTTTGTTGATGCAAAATATGATTAATACCAAGCGCTTTGGAGGTATTAAGCTTTCCGGTTTTGTTAATGAAATTGATGATGAAAATCAAAGTCAATTTGCAGTTTGTACATTTTATCTACCTGATGGAACAATTTATGTTGCCTTTCGAGGTACTGATGATAATTTAGTTGGCTGGAAAGAAGATTTTAATTTGTCATTTTCAGAGGGGACTGGTGGTCAACTTAAGGCTGTTGAATATCTGAATCATAACTTTTCCAGAACGATGAAACCACTTAGGGTGGGAGGTCATTCAAAAGGCGGGAATTTTGCAATGTATGGATGTTCCTTTTGTAAATCCCATGTGAAAGATATTATTATCGATATTTACAATCATGATGGACCAGGCTTTATCCCAGAAATAGTAAAATCAAATGAATATAAATCTATTGTTAAGAGGATTCATAGAGTCATTCCGGAAGAGTCAATTGTTGGAATGATAATGGAAAATAAGGCGAAAACTTTAATTGTAAAAAGCAGTGCAAAAGGAATTGGTCAACACGATCTTCTTAGCTGGAATGTAATTAGGAATAGATTTGAAACCGTCGGTCAAGTTTCTCCATCATCATTGATGATTGATGAAATAATAACGAATTGGACAACTCATTTCGACTATGAAACCAGAGCTGCTTTTGGAGACATATTCTTTGCATCCCTGGCATCATCTGGTGCATCAAAACTATCGCATATTACATCGAACAAGGTTCAGACGTTGGCGGTGCTGACAAAGGAAATACAAGCCCTTGAACCTGAAAATCAGGCTCTCATAATGGATGTGCTGAAAAAACTAGCCTCTGTAGGCGGTGATAGTCTTAAAAATTCATTGCTTTCCAAACTTCCAAAAAATGTAATAATGAGAAAATAAGAGAAAAATAGAGAAAAAACGAGAAAAAAGAAGGATTCTATAGGAAATCAATAATCGATTTTGCTTGAAACTTTTCCTGTAGAATCCTATTATACTTTTTGTAGTTAGCACTCAGATTAATGGAGTGCTAACAGATGAAAATGATTTGTAATTAGGAGGTAATATAAAATGAAATTAGTTCCATTAACAGACAGAGTTGTTTTAAAACAATGCGAAGCAGAAGAGACTACAAAATCAGGTATCATTCTTGCTTCAGCAGCTCAGGAAAAACCACAAGAGGCAATGGTTATTGCTGTTGGACCAGGCGGGGTTGTAGATGGTAAAGAAGTTACTATGCAGGTAAAGGAAGGACAGAAGGTTATTTATTCTAAGTATGCAGGCACAGATGTTAAGCTTGAAGGCGAAGAATATATCATCGTCCGTCAGAATGATATTTTAGCAATAGTAGAATAATTTTTGGGAAAAGAGGTAAATAGAAATGGCAAAGGAAATTAAGTACGGTGCTGAAGCTAGACAGGCTTTAGAAGCAGGTGTAGATAAATTAGCAAATACTGTAAGAGTTACAATCGGACCAAAAGGTCGTAATGTAGTTCTTGCAAAGTCTTATGGTGCTCCACTTATTACAAATGATGGAGTTACTATCGCAAAGGATATTGAGTTAGATGATGCTTTCGAAAATATGGGAGCACAGCTTGTTAAGGAAGTTGCTACAAAGACAAATGATGTTGCAGGTGATGGTACTACAACAGCTACAGT
>CAMJBT010000062.1 GCA_946403965.1 uncultured Pseudobutyrivibrio sp.
TCAGGTTCTCAGTTCTCTATTTCTTTTTGTTGTCATCTTATCTTAATGACATTGCCGATTTGGTCCCCTGCAGCTTTTTCTATGAAATTATTCTGACTTCCATAGTCCGTGTAAATTGCAATATGCATAAACTGCAATCACAGAATCATCATCTGTAATAAGAAAATCAACGCTTGGCTTATCACCAGGATTTAAAACCTTTCTTTGAGCTCCTTTAGCTGTTTCTAGAGCAATCCATTCGATATAGTGTTCAGCAGCCATTGGATGTTCTACTGAGCCTACAGTAACTGTGACTTTATTACCATCCACAGTATAGACTGGAACGTGCTTCTCAACAGCACCATCAGATGTTCCAGGTACCAGTTCGCTCATTTTCTGTCCGCAGCATGTCATAGGAGCGCCAGACTCTTTGACCATGCCAACAAAGTTTCCACATACCTTACATACATAGAATTTCATACCTAACCTCCTTTTACATTAAGTCCCCAATTATCTACCCCATAGATAACTTAACATCATTTTACCATATTAGATATGCGGTGGATATAATAAAACACTTGTAATAGGAGGCTACATATTAATAGATGATGTAATCCCGTGTTCGTTCAACTTTATTCATATCTTCCGAATTTCGTATGTCTATTTTTAGTCCAGATATTTCGGCAACTTCTTCAATGGTTAGTTCCGGCGCATTCTCATAGTCTTTCTTAAAGCATTCTTCTCCATTTTTTAAATAGTAGACTCCATCGTTTCCAAAAAAGTCGTAAGAAAATTCATAAACATCGCCATTTTCATTAGTAAATGTAAAGTCCTCTGAATCACCGTCAACATTCATGTTGCATTGTTTAAGCAATTCATAGAAACTTCCATAGGTTATGCTATTAGAGGAAGGTGTTACTACATCATAAAAGGTAATAAAACCTTCTTCATCAATAGTGCCAACATGATATACAGTGCTTAAATCCATGACACGTTTTTTATCTTCTGCCGATGCATTTTTTAGCATGTCATTGAATTGATATGTATAGGCTAGAGCATAGTAGTGGTTTTTAGCTTCATCAATCATATCGGCTTTACTAATCTGGCCAAGACGGTTGTATTCCATTTCATATCCCAAAGAATCATAATCATCAGCTATATCGTATTCAATATCAGGTGCAAGACCATATTCTGAATCTTCTCTTGCAGGATATGAGAAAATAAACCTATATGAAATCTCGAAATTTTTATGAATTTTTTGCAATGACATAAAGTAATCCCACATTTTACTGCATTCAAGCTCCAGGTCCTTTGGGGTTTCATATGTCATGTCAAAAATGATGAGGTATTTATTGCTATCATCTGAAAGAGTAGCACAGTCTGGGATAATATCAGAATGTTTCATCATAAGTTGATAGTTATAATCATTAAATTGAACTCTTTCAAAGGATGGAATAATATCACCGATACTCTTACAATCATCAGTAACAATAAAATCAATTTGATTTTTGTAGTCGTGAACAGTCCAAGTGTGGTCGCTATCATCTGTCTTTTTTGATGTTAGTGATAGTTTAAAATTGTCATGTCCTAGAACAGTTGCAGTATATTCTTTTATATGGCCTCTGCTTAATGGAATGAATGCACAGCTAGTAAAAGCAATACCAAAGATGCAAAGCAGCATTCCTAAGAGAATTGTTTTTTTGTATTTGTTCTTGTTTAGTCTGTTATTATTCATTGCTTACGCTCCAATGTAGATATTTAAACTTTAATTTGAATAGAAATAAATTGCATCGTTAGCTTCATCTATTGTGTATGTTAAATCAAATAGGGTACAAAAATCTTTAGCAGTCACCTGTAGGGTGTGAATGTTGTTTTCTTTTTCGTAGGTTTTTATATCAAGAGGATTTCCATCCTTTAAAACTGTGAATTTCTGTACTCCTGAATTGTCTAAATTGGCGTCGTACTTAGCAGATGATTGCCAAGTGTGATTATTTACCGTCCATTCTGCTTCGATTTCAAGCTTTCGTTCTGTTTGTTCTGTTGTGAGAAGTTTATATGAGCCACCGAGAGCATTAGCCCATTCACGCATTATAAGTGGATTGCTTCCACAATAATCAGCAATGAGACCATAATCGATAAACATCATATATGTGTCTAATTCTGGATTATATGTGCTATAGCAGTATTCATCAGTGCTAAGTCCATAGTATGTATATTCACTTGTATTGTTGTCGTATAAAAGCTCATTATCGTTTAGATAGATGTGATTTAATTCTGATTTGTGGATGGATGAAAGTTCACTATCCAGACCTTGGTATCTTTCATATGAAAGAGAGCCATCTTTTACTTTTTGTGCAAGTATATTTTTAGTCTCTGTTAGCAAATCGTCAACTGACTTGACAGTTCCGTCTATGGTAAATGTGGTAAGTGCATTTGGATAATGATCATCCTCGGATCCGGATTCACCTTTTATTGAAACTGTGCCAAAATTATTGTCTTTAAGAAAATCTTCGTCATTGTATTTTAGCTCTTTGCGATATATTTTATTAGCTTTAGCTACGGCCTGACAGATGTCTTTTAGTTCTTCGGTGTTTCTAAGATATATTCCATTCATGGTAGAATTCTGAAATTTATCGAACTCAGCTAGGATTTCATCTGCATATAAATCACGAACACAATTCATATAATCAGTTTGATATTTAAGTTTTCCTGACTCATCAGTATTCTGGTATACGATAAAGTGTAAATCACGTTCTTCGGAAGACACATGGTAGATGATATTTTTATCAAGGTTGTAAATTGTCTCATAATCGTCTATGGTGCATTTTTCACCACAGGTATCCTTAATATAAGCTATCACATTAGATTTATATGGGATTTCCTTCTGAGATTTCTTGGCAGCTGTATGCCCACAAGAAGAGAGTAATGCAGCTACCGTCATCAAGGATATTCCAATAATATATGGGGTGCGTTTCATATTTGGCCTCCAAACAATTGTCAACTTTATAATCTGACTCGCTTCTGCCATAGTTGGTAGAATTGGCGAGCGATACTAAGTATTATATGGTTTTACGACTCAATAATCAAAAAAAGTAGGATAAAAATATGGCAATCATTAGGACAATGTTATGAATTTAAGACCACATCACTTCTTGTGCATACAGAAATTTACAGGTCATGGTTATGACACTAATTTTACAAATCATATGACTGGCGTGATTCAACAATTGAAAAAAGGACAGCAAGTTACGATTCAAGAGGGGTGCGACCACCTTTGTGCAGCATGTCCTCATAAAATCGACCACCAGTGTGTATCTTTTGATAAAGTGAAAAAACTTGATGAAGGGGTCCTGAGTATTTGTGGCTTTTCATATGAACAGGAGGGAGAATGGTCAGTGCACCGGTTTTTGCAGGGTTCAGTGGAGGCCCAGGGGTTATTCTTGGACTGTTTGCATGTTATGTACTTGGCACAGCCTGGTTTATGTTGGTTTATGCAAGGACAAATGGAGCTATAGAGAAAATAGATTGTGCAAAATCTATTTTTGAGGTATTATATTCATTGTTAGATATTACAAACATGAGGTAAGCTATGGAAAAATACAATGTTACCGGCATGAGCTGCGCGGCCTGTCAGGCCAGAGTTGAAAAGGCTGTTTCAGCAGTGCCTGGTGTGGAAAGTTGTGCAGTTAGCCTCCTTACAAATTCTATGGGAATTGAGGGAAGTGCTGACTCCGCAGCCATTATAAAAGCAGTTGAAGATGCTGGGTATGGTGCCAGTTTGAAGAGTGATGGTGCTGATATTCAGTCTGATACTGCTTATGTACCAAACTATGATGATGAGCTCAAGGACATCGAGACTCCCAAAATCCGAAAGAGACTGATTGCATCAGTTGTTATATTGCTCCCGCTGATGTATGTCAGCATGGGCGCTCATATGTGGGGGTGGCCACTACCTGGATTTTTAGCAGATAATCATGTGGGAATGGGACTTTACCAGATGCTTCTTGCTGGTATTGTAATGGTCATCAATCAGAAATTTTTTATAAGTGGCTTTAAAGGCTTGATTCATAAGGCTCCTAATATGGACACTCTTGTTGCGATGGGATCAGCAGCATCCTTTATATATAGTGTTTACGCACTGTTTGCTATGACAGTAGCTCAGACAAATGGGGATGCAGAAACAGTGATGGAGCTGATGAATGAGTTTTATTTTGAGTCAGCAGCCATGATATTGACTTTGATTACAGTTGGCAAGTTGCTTGAAGCTATATCAAAAGGACGAACCACAAATGCATTAAAGGACTTGATGAAGCTGGCAGCAAAGACCGCTGTTGTTAAGCGGGATGGAAAGGATGTGGAGGTTCCTATTGAACAGGTAAAGGTAGGTGACCTGTTTGTTGTAAGACCGGGTGACAATATTCCTGTTGATGGAATAGTAGTGGAAGGCACTAGTGCTGTCAATGAGGCGGCACTTACTGGTGAAAGCATTCCCGTTGATAAGCAGCCTGGAGACTTGGTTTCAGCAGCTACAGGCAATGAAAGCGGATATATGGTCTGTGAAGCCACTCGAGTAGGAAAGGACACGACTCTTTCTCAAATCATTCAGATGGTTAGTGATGCGGCAGCCACAAAGGCTCCAATCGCCAAAATTGCTGACAAGGTTTCTGGAGTATTTGTTCCGGCAGTTATCTTTGTAGCACTTGTTACTTTTGCAATATGGCTCTTGGTTGGACAGACATTTTCATTTGCTTTAGCCAGAGCAATCTCAGTGTTGGTAATCAGCTGTCCATGTGCGCTGGGCTTGGCTACACCTGTTGCTATTATGGTTGGCAATGGAATGGGGGCAAAACATGGCATTATGTTTAAAACAGCCATATCCCTTGAAGAAACTGGAAAAACACAGATTGTAGCTCTGGATAAAACAGGAACAATAACAAAAGGCGAGCCAAAGGTTCTTGGCACATTCGAAGGTGAGCGAATTGATGATATTGATTTGATTCGTGTGGCATATGCTCTTGAAAATAAATCAGAACATCCGCTGGCCAAGGCTATTGTGGAGCATGGTTTATCACTTGGAATGGAGCCTGCGGAAGTCTCAGAGTTCAAGGCTTTTGCTGGAAATGGATTACAGGGAAGACTTGACGGAAAGATGGTTTATGGAGGAAATCTCCAGTTTATAAGTACAAAGGTTACTATTGATGATAAACATCTTGGTTTGGCAGACACTCTTGCTGAAAAGGGGGAAACACCGCTGTTCTTTGCTGATGAAGACAGATTCCTTGGAATTATTTCTGTTGCGGACGTGATAAAAGAAGATTCAGCTGAAGCTATTACGCAATTGAAAAATATGGGCGTACACGTTGTGATGTTGACAGGTGACAATCCAAAAACTGCAGCTGCCATTGCAAAAGAGGTAGGAGTACATGAGGTGGTTGCCGGAGTAAAGCCTGATGGTAAGGAAGAGGTTATCAGGAAGCTTCAGAAATTTGGTAAGGTTACCATGGTAGGCGATGGTATAAATGATGCGCCAGCCCTTACAAGAGCAGATATGGGTATTGCCATAGGTGCAGGAATAGATGTAGCGATTGATGCGGCAGATGTTGTGCTTATGAAGAGCAGGCTTACAGATGTTGCTGCGGCCATAAGACTTAGCCGAGGCACACTGAGAAACATACATGAAAATCTTTTCTGGGCGTTCTTTTATAATGTAATAGGTATACCTCTTGCAGCAGGTGCATATATTCATGCGTTTGGGTGGACATTAAATCCTATGTTTGGCGCAGCGGCAATGAGTTTATCAAGCTTTTGTGTTGTCTCAAATGCTTTGAGACTTAATCTGTTAAACATATTTAATCATCAAAAGGATAAGCCTTTGAGAGATTCCCTGGGACAAGAAGTTTTGCTTGGGGAAGATAATAAAATTACAATAGAAGAAACATCTAAACCATTTATAAATAAAAAAACTGAGGAGGAATCAAATAATATGGAGATTACAGTTAAAGGAATGATGTGTGCACATTGTGAGGCACATGTAAAGGAAGCCCTTGAGAAGCTTGCGGGTGTAGAAGAGGCTACTGCAAATCACGATGAGAACCTTGTTACTTTAAAGACATCGGCACAGGTTTCAGAGGCTGATATTAAAGCAGCTGTGGAAGGTGCTGGATACGAATTCTGTGGAATTAAATAGAATAAATAAAGAAACAGCCAGTGTGAGTTAAACTGAAATCACACTGGCTGTTTTTAAGTTCAGATTTAATAAATGAAAAAATATCGAAATAAGTCCTATAAGACATAATATCTTCACATTAAATGGCGATAATAAATGTGTAGGATTATGTGGTTTACATATTTCGCCTACAATTCTTTTTGAAGGGAGTGATTCAGCCATGATTAAGAACTTAAAATCGTTACGAGCATTGGGTATGGTGATGCTTCTCCTTGTTTCATTTGGGGCTACAGGGATTACTGCTAATGCGAAATCTAGTGAAACTTCAGGTAATAAAAAGATTGTAGTGATTAACCCAGGCTGTCAGTCGGTAGATTCTGATGATAAAGAAGCGGTTGGACCTGGTGGTTGGACTTGGGTTGCTGATGATATGGTTGGCGCTAAAGGGGTTTCTACAGGAACTCCAGAGTATGACTTGAATCTAAAAATTGCCTTCAAGCTGCAACAGCAGCTAAAGGATAAGGGATATAAGGTGGAACTAGTGAGAACCACCAATGATGTGGATATTAACAATATGGAAAGAGCAATGGTTGCGAATACTCTTGAAGCTGATTTGTATGTAAGTATATATTCCAGTGCAGAGAGTAAAAAGGATGAAGGAATCAAGGTGACTTGTGAATCCAAGGACAATCCATACAATTTCACTGGATATGGTGAATGCAGATTGTTTGCAGACACATTGGTAGGTAGTTTAGGAGAGAAGATAGAAAAGTCAAAGGCTTCAGTTGTAGAGTCAGATGACATTATTGGAATAAACTGGTGCAAATCTCCGAATGCGATTGTGAGAGTAGGAAATATAAAGAATGAAGCTGATGATGAAAAATTGGCAAGTGAAGAATATCAGCTTGCCATAGCAGAGGGAATGGCAGCTGGAATTGACAGCTATTTTACTCAAAAGTAGCTGCAGTTGATTAACTATGAAAAAAGGGGCTGTAAAAAAACTCCCCTAAAAAGTATAGGATTCAGTGACTATCTTTGGATAGCCATCTGAATCCTTATTTGATATAAATGTGTTTTGCACAATGAATATTTTGTTAAAATGCCATGAATCAAAGATATTTGCTGTCAAGAAAGATTATATTTTTATTCCATAATTTTTTTAAACGCTGGAATAATCTGTGCAACAACCACTGTCTTTACCAGATCAAGTGGTATAAATGGAATGAAACCAGTTAAAAATGCAGTTTTTAAGTCATAGTTCATAGAATGTTTAAGCCAAAACATGCCGATGATGTCTATTAATAAAACGCCAATAATGCCACATATTGTGTACCATGCACGGTTGTATTTTTGGCCACGAATCAATGGAAGTATAATGAAAACAGCAATGAAAGCCCAGGTGTATGCCCCGTATGGTGCGATAAGATAGCCAATTCCGCTGCCACCTCCGATGAATACAGGAAGTCCTACTACACCAAGTAAAAACCATACAAGTCCAATCAAAAATGATTCAGTTACCGGAAACAGAAGTGCAATGAGAAATACCATAAAATTCATCATGGTAATCTTTGGTGCCATTGGAAGAGGTGTTGGTATGCTTAAATAGGCAGAAATGCAGAGTAATGCCGCGAACAGACTGCATAAAACCAGACGCTTTGTTGATATAAGCTGTGTTGAATTGTTTGTAATATTTGTGTTATCCATTTCAAGTCTCCTTATGTAGTTTTATTATTTAGCCTTATTTAGATTAACTAATATAAAGATGATTGTCAACTTATACATATTTGCAGGTTGACAATAGAAAGATAATATCTAATACTATCATTATTATGGTTTATATGACATAGGAGGCTAGTATGGATATTCAAGAATTAAAAACTCGGATAATTAATGGTGGAAAAATCACATATGATGAAGCTGAAGCGCTTATAGATGCGCCTTTAGAAGAACTTTGTGAGGCGGCAGATGATTTGAGAAAGCATTTCAATGGAGATGCTTTTGATATATGCGCGATATTAAGTGTTAAAGGTGGCAGATGTACGGAAAATTGCAAGTTCTGCGCACAATCCAGCTGTTCATCAGCAGAGGTTCCTACTTTTGATGTAAGAGATGCTGATTATGTAGCAGAAGATGCTAAGAAATACGATGGAATAGGTGTTGCCAGATATTGTCAGGTTTCTTCCGGCAGACGTCTTAATAAAAAAGAGGTAGCTCAGATTGCAGAAAATATAAAGCGTATCGTGGCTGAAACCAATCTTGCACCATGTGTATCACTTGGATTAATTGATAGAGAAGATTTGGAGCTGTTAAAGGCGGCAGGTCTTAAGCGAGTTCACAATAACATCGAAACCAGCCCTGAGTATTTTGGGAAAATTTGCAGCACTCACACTACTGAAGAAAAAATTAAGGTGATGAAGCTAGTGCATGAACTGGGACTTGAACTCTGTAGCGGTGGTGTTTTCGGTGTAGGTGAAAGCTGGAAAGATAGAATTGACATGGCATTTGCACTTACAGATATTCAGCCAGAGTCAATTCCTATCAATATGCTAAAACCTATAAAGGGCACACCAATGGAAGACAGAAAAATGATAAGCGAAGATGAACTACGTAGAATAATTGCTATTTTCAAATTCATTCTTCCACAATCCTTTATCAGATTTGCTGCAGGGCGTGATGTTTTAGAAGACTCTGGCTTACAATGCTTCAAAGGCGGCTGCAATGCTACAATCACAGGAAACATGCTGACAGTAAAGGGTGTATCTATCACTGAGGATTTGAAGAATATTCGGGATTTAGGATATAAGTTGGCTGATTAGGCAGCCATTTTTTTACTAAAGACAAAAACTGTTCGTAGCTATCGCTCATAGCTTTATTTTTATCCCAGGCTATGACTAGCTGTCTCATAGGATGATCTTTAATGGGAATGAGCTTTACATCCTTACTTTCCACTGAATTCCAAGAAGAGGATGGAACGAAAGCTATGCCCAAATTCGCATCTATCATCGATCTAAAAGAATCCACGGAATGGGCTTCAAAAATAATATTTGGCAAAAATCCATTCTGCTCACAATAATTATTTATAAAAATCCTAAAAGGATTATTGCTATCGTAGGTAATAAATTTTTCCCTTTGCAAATCAGAAAGCTGTATTGCGTTCTTTTTGCTGAGGGGATTTTTTTTGTGGGTGGCAATCATGATTTCTTCATTTGTTAACTTTAAGTAGTTGTACCTGTATGTGTCTACAGGAAGTTGCATGATGCTGAAATCAATTGTTATACCCTGTTTGCTTTCTCCCTGATATAAAACTATTTTAAGGTTGGGAAAATTTTGCTGTACATAGGATATCAATTTATCGGCAATGCGTACTCCACTGGCAATTTGAATTGAAATAATCTGAGGTTCATCTTCTTTGAGTTTGTTGATGCCCTCGTCTAAAGTATTAAGCGCTTTATCAACATGTTTAAGAAAATTTCTGCCGTTACTATTCAGTGATATGTTTTTTCCATTTCTATCAAACAGCTGACAGTTCAGCTCCAATTCTAGCTTTTTAACAGTCTTGCTGATTGCAGATTGGGGAATCATATGATAGGCGGCAGCCTTAGAAAAATTCTCGAATTTAGCGGCAGTTCTAAAGTATCTCAATTGTAGTAATTCCATGATTATAGTCCCTTCTCCTTATACCCTGCAGTATATATGATTATATAGGATTTGATTATTTCGAACAACGATTATATGAAATAGGATATTTGATGGAGTAAATAATACTTTTAGCAAATATAAAGAAAGGAGAATTCATGAAAAAATTTCTAAGGGGGAATGTGTTTGCAGTACTTTCTGCTGCGCTGATTAGCGCATTTATTCCTGGGTTTGCTTTTGATGCCCAGGCAGCAGTGTCATATGATGAGTATCTGCAGGTGCAAATTGGTGACAGCAAAAAAGGTATGCGATTGTACACAGATGGACTGTATGAGACCACAGTAAATGTACCATCTGATGCAGAAACATACCAGATTTTGTCCGACGATGAGGTCATTAAAGAAGAGTCTATAGATACTGATGGTCAGTCAAAAAAGGTGATTATAAGATATTATTCAAAAGACGATAAAGTGGTAACAAGTCTTGATGAATCTTTAGACTCTAATGGTAATTTAGTTCAAGGTGTAAAAAAGGTTGCAAACTGGACAGGAAACTTTTTCAATGCAAAAAAGGTAGAAGAGTTTAAACAGTTTGGCAGCTGGGATCAAAGTTATGGAAATACATATTCAAGATTAAATTATGTAGGTGGTGGAATATTTAATAGAGAATTCGTATATACGATACCTCAAGCCGATTCTAAATATGCTTACAAAATCAATTTTGATGGTGCTTGGAATAATGGTGAGATTGGTGATAACGGTGGTAACATGTACGTTACATTCCCAGGCGGCGAAGGAACGGACAAGTTTTTCCTCTGGGCAGATTCGGTAAACCAGACAACCTTCAACTCAATAAATGATGACCAAACTGTATTTAGGCTTGCATCGGAAGAATCTGAATGTGGCGAGGAATACAGTGTCCCTGCTGGACTAGCAGATGTAGATCTGGTACTGAAAAGAGGAGATGAGTCTCATTCCTTTGAAATGATTCAGACAAGTAAGGACAGTTACATGGTGACTGTGTTCGTAAAGCCAGGTTTTTATAGCTGGAATGATTCCATTGATGGCAATAAAGGGGCACTAAAAGGAACATTTACAGTGGATAAGGAATCAGCGGTTACATTCTATTATTCTGTAGCCCCTGATGATTATGCTATGAGAAATACTGTAGTAAATCCAAATCTTTATTATGGTGATGAAACTGAAGATGAAGAGCAGCCAGAGGATGAGCAGTATGATGATGGCTATATCGTTGAAAGCAATAAAGTGCTTCAGTTAGATTTATCAGCTGGTGAGACAGTGGTTGATGATGGGCCATATGATGTAAAAATACTCATGATTGGTAACAGTTTAACACGTTACAATGATGTGGCTTCAAAAGTAAAGTACCTGTTTGAGTATGCTGGTGTTAAAGCAAAAGTAGATGTTAAGGCTCAGATGTCTGCGTCATTATCTGATCATGCTACAGTTGCAGCACGCACATACGAAGATATGATAATAAATGGTGGGTATGATTACGTAATTCTTCAGGATAAATCATCTGGCTTCACAGAAGAATTGCTGGTAGAAGGTGTAGCTGGTTTCATTCCATGGTTTGAAAAATCAAGCAGCAAAATGCTTTTATACATGCCATGGGCCAATGAAGATGTGTTTGAATCAATGCAGGATACATTCACATCGGCATACAAGAATGTTGCCGCTGAGTACGATGCACTTTTGGCTCCTAGTGGTGTGGCATACTATGATTTATATTTCAATCATGACAAGCATTGGTATCGTAAAGGCGATAATGTTCATGGAAATGATTTGGCTTCATTGATTTCTGCCAGCTCAATATTCTATGCAATCAATAATCCTGACAAGCCTCTTGAGTTTTCAGAGGATGATATGTCAGTAATAAAGAAGCTTGTGGAAAGCGATGAATATCGTAATTACATAGTGGATTATGATGCAAGCACAGTAAATTTAATTCAGAAAACTGCATATAAATATGCTAACAAATATAATGACAGAAAGAAGGCTGAGCCTGAAAAGAAGCCAGAGAAAGACTCAGAAAAGGAACCAGAAGCAAAGCCAGTAGAGAGTAAGAATTCAAACAAAGCTGTAGAGATTAATCATTCCTCAAGTACAAGCCCAATTCCTAAAAATGATGTTCCAAGTTCTGTATCAAATGGGGCTACTGAAACAAATCAACCTACAGTCGCTGCTGGTACAACTGAGACGGTTCAGATAACAGAACCTAAAACTCCAACAAAGGGACCTAAGAAAACCAGTAAAAATGCTGTGGCAGTAGGCACAAAATTTACATCAGGTGGATTGTCATTCAAGGTGACAAAGGCATCAAAGAATGCATTTGAGGTTCAGGTTTTAAAGTCTACAAAAAAGACACTTAAAAAGCTTACAATTCCAGGAACTGTAAAGTACAATAAGCAGACCTTCAAGGTAACATCAGTTGGTGCAAATGCATTTAAAAATAACTCTAAGTTAAAGACTGTTACAATTGGAAAAAATGTGAAATTTGTTGGTAAAAAAGCATTCTATGGATGTAAGAAGCTTAAGACTGTAAGCATGAATGGAAGCAAGGCAAAGACAATCGGAACTGATGCATTTTCTGACACAAGCGATAATATCGTATTTACGGTGAATAAGAAAACTGTAGATGACTATAAAGAATCATTAAAGGGTAATGCACCATCTAAATATAAAGTGAAGAAGGTAAAATAAAGCCTTTTAGTTTATGAGTAGAAGAAGAAATTTTTATTTCGACTTCTACTCTTTTTAGTTTGCGCTCCATGGGCGCGCTCTAACGGGTTCAAGTCCCGCAGCCGGCATAAATATAAGCCCGTGGTAGGTAATCTACCACGGGCTTTAGTATTTTTATTAGCCGTCTACAGAATAGTTAGGAGCTTCCTTTGTGATGTGAATATCATGTGGATGTGATTCCTTGAGAGAAGCAGCAGAAATCTTTACGAACTTGCCACGCTCCTGAAGCTCTGGGATAGTAGGGCAACCACAGTAACCCATACCAGAACGGATACCACCGATAAGCTGGAAGATAACATCCTCAAGGCTTCCCTTGTATGCAACACGTCCTTCAACGCCTTCTGGAACAAGCTTCTTTGCACCTTCCTGGAAGTAACGATCCTTAGAACCGTTCTCCATAGCTGCGAGAGAACCCATACCACGGTATACTTTGTATTTACGTCCCTGATAAAGCTCGAATGAACCAGGAGCTTCGTCACAACCTGCGAACATTGAACCCATCATACAAACTGAACCACCAGCTGCGAGAGCCTTTGTCATATCACCAGAATACTTGATACCACCATCAGCGATGATTGGTGTGTTGTATTCCTTTGCTACCTCGTAGCACTCCATGATAGCTGAAATCTGTGGAACACCGATACCTGCAACTACACGAGTTGTACAGATAGAACCAGGTCCGATACCAACCTTTACTGCATCAGCGCCTGCTTCGATAAGAGCACGAGTAGCATCGCCTGTTGCAATATTTCCTGCGATAACCTGTAAATCAGGATAAGCAGCCTTAACCTTTTTAACTGCATCGATGATGTTCTTTGAATGACCATGAGCTGAATCCATAACAATAACATCAACCTGAGCATTAACGAGAGCTTCTACACGCTCCATCATATTGCCTGTGATACCTACACCAGCGCCGCAGAGAAGTCTTCCCTGATCATCCTTTGCAGCATTTGGATACTTAATCTGCTTTTCAATATCCTTGATAGTGATAAGACCCTTGAGCTTAAAGTTGTCATCTACTATAGGAAGCTTTTCCTTACGAGATTTGCCAAGAATGTCCTTAGCTTCCTCAAGAGAAATGCCTTCTTTTGCTGTAACAAGACCTTCAGAAGTCATTGACTCGCTGATTTTCTTTGAGAAATCTGTTTCGAATTTGAGATCACGGTTTGTGATGATACCGATAAGTGTGCCATCTTCCTTTGTAATAGGAACACCAGAAATTCTAAACTTGCCCATAAGCTCGTTTGCTTCTGCAAGTGTGTTGTCAGGACCCAGGAAGAATGGATCTGTAATAACGCCATTCTCTGAACGCTTAACCTTGTCTACTTCTTCAGCCTGAGCTTCAATAGACATATTCTTGTGGATAATACCAATACCACCCTGACGTGCCATAGCGATTGCCATACGAGACTCAGTAACTGTGTCCATCGCTGCACTCATCATAGGAATATTAAGTTTTATTTTCTTAGTAAGGTTAGTGTGAAGATCAATAAGATTTGGGGTGACTTCCGAATACTGAGGAACCAGTAAGACGTCGTCGAAAGTAATACCATCACCGATAATGGATGCCATAGGGGGGACCTCTCTTTCTATATCTGAACTGTAAATTTTTTAAAATTATATTTAACAAACTAATTGTTGTCAATGAAAGATTTTTCACAAATTTGCTGATTTTTGAGCGACTTTTTGAATATTTTTTGGCATGTAAACCGCTGAAAGACAATTGTCCGCCGTGGAGAGTAAAAAGTGTGTTTTTGTATTTTACACTCGAACATTGTTAAAAAATTAGCAAAAAAACTAGTGAAACAAAAAGATTTAACAATTTTGTACCTCAAAATGAACAGAATTACCCATTTGCTTTATTGAATTTTTTTCTCAATAGTTCTATCATAAAATCACGACATTGCGGGGATGGGCACCGGTTTTTTTTCTGTATTTTCGATTACATCATGTATACCGGACTCGCAGAAATATAGCTCATTCTAGTAACTATAAAATGTCCTATACAATAAGGAGGAATTAGAAATGCCAAGAGCAAAACAGTCTATGGATGGTAACCAGGCTGCAGCACACGTAGCTTATGCGTTTACAGATGTTGCTGCTATTTACCCTATTACACCATCCAGCCCAATGGCCGATTTCGTTGACCAGTGGTCAGCAGCAGGCCTTGAGAATATTTTCGGAAATCAGGTAAAGGTTGTAGAGATGGAGTCTGAGGCAGGTGCTGCAGGTGCCGTTCACGGTTCACTTGGTGCAGGTGCACTCACAACTACATTCACAGCTTCACAGGGTCTTCTTCTTATGATCCCTAATATGTACAAGATCGCTGCAGAGCAGCTTCCTTGTGTATTCGATGTATCAGCTCGTACAGTTGCTACACAGTCACTTAACATCTTTGGTGATCACTCAGATGTTTACGCTTGTCGTCAGACAGGTTTCGCTATGTTATGTGAGACAAATCCACAGGAAGTTATGGATCTTGCTCCAGTAGCTCACCTTGCAGCTATCGAGGGTAAGGTACCAGTTCTTAACTTCTTCGATGGTTTCCGTACATCACACGAAATCCAGAAGATCGAGAAGTGGGATTATGCAGATCTTAAAGAAATGGTAGATATGGATGCAATCAACGAGTTCAGAGCTCGTGCACTTAATCCAGAGCATCCTACAATGCGTGGTTCTCACGAAAACGGAGACGTTTTCTTCCAGCACAGAGAAGCATGCAACACATATTATGATAATTTCCCAGCAGTTGTTCAGAAGTACATGGACAAGGTAAATGCAAAGCTTGGTACAGATTACAAGCTTTTCAACTACTATGGTGCTGCTGATGCTGATAGAATCATCGTAGCTATGGGTTCAATCAACGACGTTGCAGAAGAGGTTATTGATTACCTTAACGCACACGGCGAGAAGGTTGGTGTACTTAAGGTACGTCTTTACAGACCATGGTCTTCAGAGGCATTCCTTGCTGCACTTCCTAAGACAGCAAAGAAGATCGCTATCCTTGATAGAACAAAGGAGCCAGGTGCTCTTGCAGATCCTCTTTACCTTGATGTTGCTACAACACTTCGTGAAGCAGGTCTTAACGACATCACTATCTGCGGTGGTAGATATGGTCTTGGTTCTAAGGATACTCCTCCTTCATCAGTATTCGCTGTATACAAGGAACTTGAGAAGGACGCTCCAAAGGCTAGATTCACAATCGGTATCGTTGATGATGTTACTAACCTTTCACTTCCAGAGGTTAAGCCAGCTCCTATCACTTCAGCTCCTGGTACTAAGGAGTGCAAGTTCTGGGGTCTCGGCGGTGATGGTACTGTAGGTGCTAACAAGAACTCTACAAAGATCATCGGTGACCACACAGATAAGTACATCCAGGCATACTTCCAGTATGATTCAAAGAAGACTGGTGGTGTTACTATTTCTCACCTTAGATTTGGTGACAACCCAATCAAGTCTCCATACTATATCAATCAGGCTGACTTCGTAGCTTGCCACAACCCAGCTTACGTTACACAGGGCATGAAGATGGTTCAGGACGTTAAGCCAGGCGGTGTATTCATGATCAACTGCCAGTGGTCAGACGAAGAGCTCGAGCAGAAGCTCAACGCTGAGGCTAAGAAGTATATCGCTGATAACAACATCCAGCTCTACACAATCAATGCTATCGATAAGGCTATCGAAATTGGTATGGGTAAGAGAACAAACACAATCCTTCAGTCAGCATTCTTCAAGCTCGCTGATGTAATGCCTATCGATGAGGCTGTTGATTACATGAAGCAGGCTGCTAAGAAGTCATACGGCAAGAAGGGTGACGATGTTGTTCACATGAACTACAACGCTATCGACGCTGGTGTTGATGCTGTACATAAGGTAAACGTTCCAGATTCATGGAAGAACCCAGCAGCAGATCCTGCTAAGCCTGAGCTTGAGGGGCGTCCAGAGCTCGTTAAGATGGTTAAGAATCTTCTTGAGCCTATCTCAAAGATGGATGGAGATTCGCTTCCAGTTTCTGCATTTACAGAGAATCCAAACGGACAGTTCGAGCTTGGTGCTGCAGCTTACGAGAAGCGTGGTACAGCTGTAACAGTTCCTACATGGGATCCAGAGAAGTGTATCCAGTGTAACCAGTGTGCATTCGTATGTTCACACGCTACAATCCGTCCTTACATGCTTTCAGAGGATGAGGTTAAGGCAGCTCCAGCAAACATCAAGCTTGCTGATACAAAGCCAAAGGCTTCTGAGTTCAAGTACACAATGTCTGTATCTCCACTTGACTGTATGGGATGTGGTGAGTGTACAACTGTATGTCCAGTTGGTGCTATCACAATGGTTCCACAGGCAGACGAAGCAGACGAGCAGCCAGTATTCAACTACTTAGTAGCTAATGTTGGACGTAAGGAAGCAGCAGGTTCTGACCTTACAGTTAAGGGCTCACAGTTCAATCAGCCACTCCTTGAGTTCTCAGGATCATGTGCAGGTTGTGCAGAGACTTCATACGCAAGACTTATTACACAGCTCTTCGGTGAGCATATGTATATTTCAAACGCTACAGGATGTTCTTCAATTTGGGGTGGTC
>CAMJBT010000063.1 GCA_946403965.1 uncultured Pseudobutyrivibrio sp.
TGTGACCTTCTGCCTCAAGAAGAGTCTCACGACGATCACGCTCAGCCTTCATCTGTTTCTCCATTGAACGCTGAATCTCTTCAGGTGGAATGATATTCTTAAGCTCTACACGACCTACCTTGATACCCCAAGGATCTGTAGCCTCATCAAGGATTACTCTCATCTTTGCATTGATAGAATCACGAGATGTAAGTGTCTGATCTAACTCAAGCTCACCTACAAGGTTACGCAAAGTTGTAGCTGTAAGATTTTCAAGAGCAAGAATTGGACGTTCAGCACCATAAGCATAAAGCTTTGGATCAGCAACCTTGAAATAAACAACAGTGTCTATCTTCATGATAACATTATCCTTTGTTATAACGTCCTGTGGTGGAAAATCTGCCACCTGTTCCTTGAGAGAAACACGCTTTGAAACCTTCTGAAGGAAAGGAATCATCACGTGGAAGCCTGCGCTCCATGTAGCATGATATTTTCCAAGAAATTCAATTACGAATACATATCCCTGTGGGACAATTCTGATACCAAAGCCAACAATTACAATAATTAAAACTAATAAAACAATTAAAAATGGCATCACATTACCTCCTTTTTTGTTTGAGTATAAATACTCTCATTTATTTATTAGTATAATAAACAAAGGAGCATATTTCTACATAGAAATTGCTCCTTTGTCCTATACTTTACTTTTCTTTTTCTGTAAATCCAGTATTATCATATTCAAATTTTGTGGCAGTTCCATCATCGTACATTTCTTCAGACGAACCTGCCAGCTCTACATATTCTTCTGTGACATTCTTTACCCCAAGCTTCTCAGAACCTACTTTCCTAAGCTTGCCAGCATCATATTTATAAAGCTTTGTAAGATAAATATCCGCCTCTCCACTCATGGATGTCATAATAAAATTTCCATCCTTTCTATGGACAAAATAAGCTGTGGCATATGAATATCCATCTGGCTTTTCACCAGAGATTATCTCACTACTTATATCATTCACATTTAATGTGTAGGTACTGAATCCATTATTATCTGGAATATAGGTGCACACAAGCGACATGTCTTCGAGCTGTCCATCTCCATCTAAATCTACACGTTCAACTAATCCAAGGTTGGAAAGCTCAAATGAATAATAGCTATCTTCAGTAGGAATGTATTCCTTATTAAATACTGAAAGCTGACTATAAGGTACAGTAAACTGAACCAATCCTGCAGCATATGGAGCAATATCATACTCTTGGAATGCTACAACTACCCCTCTGTTATCTAGCCAGATACCAAGGCTATCTTCTGGATTTTCAAAATCAGTATCTATACTTTCCTTATATTCGTCAAAAAGCATTTCCTTGGCAGAATCATCACTTGATTCAATTGTATCTAGCACGAAGTCTCGTACTACATTTGAGTCTACACCCATTTGCTCCAAAGATAGCAGCTCTCCTGTTTTTGAATCAAATACATAGCCATCTACCACATGACTTCCGTGAGCTCCGCCTGTATAGATTTCTTGAGTAAGCTTCACACTGAAAATCTGACTATCAGCTCTAGTCACCTCTGCATATATGTAATAGCCGTAATTGAAGACCATATCCTCATCGTTTTCTATGTCTTCGTTCAGTGAATTGGAATCATTCGCTTCATCGGCTTCTTTTACAAACTCATTTGCCGTCTTGTTAAATCCCTTTACAATCTCAGAGAATTTTTTGTCTACTGCTTTTGCCAAATCTGGGTGTTCACTGTCTGTGATTTGAATACATTGAGCACTTCCTGTGAAATATTGACTGCCATCCTCGTAGGCAACTGATGTTGTTGCATATGTAGGTGCTGTCTGAGGCTGGCTATCAATTACCTCCTGTTCATTTTCTTCGGTCTCCACCTGAGAACTTTGAACCTCTGGCTCCTGTTTTGTATTATTATCTCCGCATGAAATAAGTGTGGCTGCGGTCATAGTCAAAGCGACAAATAAGGCTACTTTTCTTTTCATATCTAACCTCCATTTTCAAATTTAAGGTTAGTATACCTAAGTGAAATTTCAATTCAACAGAATACACAAATATTTAAGAATTCTTTATGAATTATAATTTGCCAAATTCGAACCCTTAACATCCACTATTAGTTGTTGCCCTTAAGAAGTGGTCTAAGTGGCTGATAAATAAGTACTGTGATAATTGCTGAAATAAGACCCTTAACAAATGTAAATGGAACATTGAACATTAGTAGGCACTTCTCAATAGAATCAATCTTTACAAATGGTGCAAGTTTCTGATATGCCTCTACGATAACTTCCTTTGGCATGAAGTTGTAATAAACTGGATAAACCACATAAAGATTTGATGGGAAGCTAATAGCCGCCATTACAATTGCTCCAATTACAGCTCCGATTACAGCATTCTTCTTTGTCTTTTTATGATGGTAAATCAATCCTGCAGGAAGTACAAAGCCTACACCCAAAATAAAGTTTGAAAGTTCTCCAACACCACCTGTCTGTGTCATAAATAAATGTAAAAGATTCTTGATAAGGCAAACAATAACACCGTATACAGGACCAAGTGCAAACGTTGCAATAAGAGCTGGAAGCTCTGAAACATCAAGCTTAATAAAGTTTGGCATAATTGGAACTGCTGTATCTAGAAACATAAGAACAAATGCAATTGCTGAAAGCATTGCTGTGACTGTCATACTTCTAACGTTTACCTTTTTCATTGATTTTGACTCCATAGTTGAACTTGTGAAATTTGTTGTATCCATCTTGGACCTCCTAATATTTTTATTAATAAACTTATAAATAATAGGAAGTCTTCTATAAAAAATAAAAAAGCCCCGAGTAAATAAACTCAGGGCATTACGTACACAAATAAAACTTTTGCACATCTTCTTCCATCCAGACTATACTGTCGGTACTGGAATCACACCAGTTCAGTCCCAAAGGACTCGCGGACTATACCGCCGGTCAGGAATTGAAAGCATTACAGCTTTCGCACCTTGCCCTGAAGATTTCCTATTTGAATAAACTATACTACATTACCTTATTTTAAGCAATCATTATCTGATTTCTTCGTATGACTTTAAAAAGCTCTCTCTATCGATGATAAATATATTGGATAAATCATGATCAGATACTGCAAAGAAATCACCTGGTCGTCCCAGCTTATAATTCTCTGGGTCGCATTTTGTAAACACCTTTGTACGCTGCTTCAATTCCTTTGCGTAAATATTGCCATTTCCCATAAACTGACAGCATCTAACATATGGCAAAAGGCTAAGAGGGATTTCATTCTTGAAGCTACGGATAGTTGGCTCATATTCCCCTGGATATGTGTACTCACAAGGGATTGATCTATAATGTTCATTAAAAGCATCCTGGCTAACGAGATATATTCCACCTCTTGCACCAATAATTATCATAGTGTCGGCATCAACTGTGACCTCAGTATCACCTTCCAATGAACGAATGATAAAAGTTGTACCAACCGGCATTATATCTGCTGCCTTGGCGTACCCCATTTCAATCTCTTTACTCTTGTAACGAAGCATATCTGATATATCTGCCTGATAATTAGCTGCATCAATGATTTCATTGTCCAGGAAATAATCCTTCATACGCTCTCTAAAAAACTGCTGAATAGATGATGATGTGTAGTCCAATTCCTGCTTTTCAAGAAGAGAACGAATAATTGAACCACCGGCCTTCACCGTGTGTCCACCACCATCACCAACGCCCTGACAAATAAACTTTGCAAGTTCATCTGCTTTAACTTCCTTGACACAACTTCGAACAGAAAGCTTTATGCCACCTTCATGAATAGTGAAAGCTAAGCAGCAATCAACATCCTCTACCTCTAGTAGCATATCAGCAATGATTCCAAGTATATTAGGGTCACATGGGTCTGTTTTGACAATAGAATAATGATTGTCCTTGTAATATTCTGAACCAAGAAGAGCTATTCCGGCAATACGAAGTTCCTCTTGGGAAATATTGGAATTTTTGAATTTAGTGATAATGGATGAACTATATTTCAGTTCATCTCGCATATCCATGTCCATTGGATGATGTATTTCTGAAAAATTGTTGCTATCTGTCAAAAGACCATAGTAAAGAGCTGTTGACAGCTTTAGATCCTCTGCTACAGAGTAGCCCGCCTCCTTTAGCATAGCCCAGATTAGAGTGGAACAGCTGGCAAGATATGAACGCACCTCTGAAAGCTCTGGTAATGGATTAGATACCTGATGATGATCAATAACTGCGATTTCTTTTGCTTTGAACTTGCGGATGTTGCCTTCACCATACTGGCTGTCTATTGTAATAAGAAGACCAGGAAGCTCCTGCTCTCTAATACCAAGCAACTGTGAAAGCTGAACCTGATGACGAACGTAGTGAATATCAATTTGCAAATCTGAAATCATAAGCTTTAAGTTGCTCTTTGTTATTTCAAAATTGCCTCCATAGACAAAGCATACGTTCTTGCCTTTTTCTTTTAGATATTTTGTCAGTGCCATTCCTGATGCCAATGCATCTGCATCTGGTGTGTTGTGACACTGAACAACAATATTTTCATATTGTAATAGTTGAGATAGTTTCATGGACACATAATTCCTTCCTGAAATCATTATACAAAATAACTTTTAGAAAAAGTGAACAAAAAAAAGGTTTGAAACTGAATAAGTCTCAAACCTTGTGTTTAACTATGGTTGTACCTCTACTGGTGGAATATCAACCTCAGTCATAAGCTCATTGGACATATCTCTTAAAATAGTATCCAACATTTCAACCTGCTCTGTTGAAAAGAACTCCTGAGCTCTTTCTACTACCTGACTCACATATTTCTGAGATAGGTTGAAGTAGTTGTAGTATTTTTCAGTAACGTGAAGATGATACTCTCGACGATCCACTGTAGACTGAACCTTTTCAATATATCCCTTTTGAATAAGGCTGTTTACTTTGTAAGCCGCATTTGGTGAGGACACATTGATAAAATTAGCAAACTCAGCAATAGTAGGATTCTTTAATGCATGAATAATTTCCACACAAAAAAGCTCCACTGTTGTGAGGGATGTCTCTCGTGAATTGAGTTTCTTAAACATTTCCTGATAGAAGTGAATTTTAAACTTAGTGTACACTTCTGATAGTGTTTGTTCTAACATTTCTAGTACCTTTTCCTTTTTTAATATATTACTCCCTTCGGAATTTTCATCTCCTAGAAATATCATAACTAAATTATTCTCCTATGGCAAAGGAAATTTCTGCCTTTGCAGCCACCTGTCCATCTACATAAGCTACAGCTTCACCAAAACCAACTGGTCCCTTTCGACTTGTAAGCTTACATTCTAGTTCCAAAACATCACCCGGCTCGACCTGCTTTTTGAATCTGGCATTCTTAATTCCTCCAAAAAAAGCAAGCTTTCCCTTGTTCTCTTCCTCTGTAAGAAGAGCAACTGCACCAACCTGTGCCAAGGCCTCAATAATTAGAACACCTGGCATTACAGGATGACCTGGAAAATGTCCTAAAAAGTGCATTTCATTTGCTGACACACACTTTATTCCCTTTGCATATTGACCAGGTTCACAGTCTGTAATCTTGTCTACCAAAAGGAATGGGTAACGATGTGGAAGTATTTCCTGTATCTGTGTATTATTTAACTGCATATTAACTCCTAATCCTGTTCATATCTCTTGAAAACCAGGGATGCATTGTGACCACCAAATCCCAAAGCGTTTGATAAAGCAACTTTAATATCTGCCTTACGTCCTTCATTTGGAACTATATCAAGATCGCAAGCTTCATCCTTCTCACGATAATTGATAGTTGCTGGCACAAATCCATCCTTTAAAGCCATTGATGTAATAATTGCTTCAATTGCACCTGCAGCACCAAGTAAGTGTCCTGTCATTGATTTTGTAGAACTTACCATAAGCTTGTAAGCATGGTCTCCAAATGCCTTCTTGATAGCAAGTGTTTCTCCAGCGTCATTTAAGCTTGTGCTTGTACCATGAGCGTTAATATAATCAACATCTGACATTTCAAGCCCAGCATCCTTTACTGCTAATGTCATACATTTAGCACCGCCCTCGCCCTCTGGGTTTGGAGCTGTGATATGATAAGCATCACAGTTTGAACCGTATCCTACGATTTCTGCATAAATCTTTGCACCACGGGCCTTTGCGTGCTCAAGCTCTTCAATTACAAGAACTCCCGCGCCCTCGCCAAGTACAAAGCCATGACGTTCTTTATCAAAAGGAATAGATGCACGGTTTGGATTCTCACTAGTGCAAAGAGCCTTCATTGACTGAAAACCACCAATAGCAAGTGGTATAACTGTTCCTTCTGCACCACCACAAACCATAACATCCTCATAACCATCACGGATTCTGTGGAAAGAATCACCAATAGCATTGTTAGAGCTTGCACATGCAGTAACAACAGAAGTACAAATACCCTTAAGTCCGTACATAATTGCAATCTGACCTGCTGCCATATTTGTAATTGCCATAGGAATGAAGTAAGGGGAAATCTTTCCATAGCCCTTTGTTTCACCCTTTGAATGCTCTTCAGCAATTGTTGAAAGTCCACCAATACCTGAAGAAACAATACATCCTATTCTATCTGCATTCTCTTTTTCCATATCAAGAGCTGCATCAGCCATAGCCTCTTTTGCAGCTGCACAAGCGTACTGACAATATACATCCATTCTTCTTGCTTCCTTAGGTCCAAGAACTTCAGCCGCATCAAAACCCTTAACCTCGCCAGCAAGCTTAACCTTTAAATCTGATGGATCAAAATGGGTGATAGGACCAATTCCACACTTTCCCTGTTTAACAGCATCCCAAGTAGCTTCTAAATTATTAGCAAGGGGATTTACTGTACCCATTCCTGTGATAACAACTCTTCTCATTACATACCTCCGGTGACTTCAATTACCTGTCCTGTTATGTAGGACGCCTTATCTGATGCCAAGAATTCAACAACATTTGCAATATCCTCTGGTGTACCAAAACGACCAAGAGCAATCTGCTTTAAATATGCCTCCTTCACATTTTCCGGAAGCTCATCTGTCATAGCTGTCTGGATAAAGCCTGGGGCAACAGCATTTGATGTAATGCCCTTTCCTCCATACTCTTTAGCCACTGACTTTGTGAATCCAATAATTCCCGCTTTACTTGCACAGTAGTTTGCCTGTCCTGGATTACCAGCAACACCAACAATTGAAGTGATGTTAATGATTCTTCCTGTACGAGCCTTCATCATATCTTTGATAGCAGCCTTTGTGCAAAGGAAAGTGCCCTTAAGGTTTATATCTACTACTTTGTCAAAATCATCTTCACTCATACGAAGAAGTAAACCGTCTTTAGTGATTCCTGCATTATTTACAAGTACCTGTACTGGTCCCATAAGTGATTTAACTTCTTCGAACATATTTACAACATCTTCTGCGTTGCTTACATCTGCTTTAATGTACATAGCCTGAACGCCGAACTTTTTGCATTCTGCTATTGTCTCTTGTGCAGCCGATTCATTTCCTGAATAACAAATTGCAATATCATATCCTGCATGTGCAAGCTGCTCTGCAATCACACGACCAATTCCACGGCTACCACCTGTAACTAATGCAACACTCATGCCAACTCCTCCAATGTGTTTTCAAAATCCTCAACTGTATCAATTGAGTAAACCTTTACATTATCAACAGTCTTGCTTATAAATTTGCTAATAGCTTTTCCTGGTCCGATTTCAATGATTGTATCTACACCGGCATCAGCCATATATTTAATGGAGTCCTCAAGGTAAACTGAAGACTGAACCTGTTTTTCCAATAGATCTGCTACTGAATCATTCTCAGTTTTTTCTTTTCCAAGGCAATTAAAAACCACCTTTGAATGTGGCTGTCTGAAATCTACAGCTTCAAATTCCTTTGCAAGCTTATCTCCAGCTGGCTTCATAAGCTTTGTATGGAAAGGACCGCTTACCTTTAATGGAAGAATTCTCTTCGCTCCCGCTTCCTTCAAATATGCACTTGCCTTATCAACAGCAACTGCATCACCAGAAATAACTATCTGTCCTGGACAATTAAAGTTTGCTGGCTGAACAATTTTCTCGCCACCCATTTCTGCATTTGCCTTGTGACAGCATTCAAATACTGTCTCTCTATCCATTCCAAGTACAGCTGCCATTTTTACATCCAATCCATCAGCTGCCTCGGCCATATACTTTCCTCTTTTTGCAATAAGCTCTAGAATTGTAGACTCATCTAAAACTCCAGCCTCATAAAGTGCCGAATACTCACCTAAGCTAAGTCCACATGTATAATCTGCCTTGATGCCCTTTTTATGAAGAAGCTTTGTAACTCCAATTGCAAAAGCAACCATAGCTGGCTGTGTATATTTTGTATCTGATAATTGCTCCATTGGGCCGTTAAAGCTAAGCTCTGCAACATCCATAGCTGTTACATTCTTTACAACATCTGTTGCGTTGTCGATTGTTGATTTAAATTCATCGTATTTCTCATAAAAGTCCAAGCCCATTCCAACTCTCTGGGAACCCTGACCTGCATATACAATTCCTAATTTCATAACTACCTCTTATTAAATTGCTAGATTTGCAGCATTTGATAATGACTGCTTCGCATTTACGTATAAATCGTCAAGAATTTCAGACACTGGACGAATAGCTGAAAGCTGCCCACATACCTGACCTGACATAACAGAACCACGAACTATATCTCCATCAACTACTGCACGACGAAGACCACCAAGAGTGATACGCTCAAGCTCATCTCTACCAGCACCCTCTGCTTCGAGTTTCAGATACTCACGTGCCATCTCGTTTTTAATAATACGAACTGGAGCGCCCTGGCTACGACCTGTTACAGTAGTAGAATTATCTTTAGCCTTTATTAAAGCCTGCTTGTAATTATCATGAATAGGACATTCCTCTGAAACAAGAAGACATGTACCAATCTGAACTCCACAAGCTCCTAAAAGCATAGCAGCCGCCATCTGAGCACCACTTGCTATACCACCTGCCGCGATAACAGGAACATCAACAGCCGCAACAACCTGTGGAAGCAATGTCATTGTAGTCATATCACCTACATGTCCACCTGACTCTCCACCTTCGGCAATTATTGCATCTGCGCCTGCACGAACCATCATCTTTGCAAGTGCAACGGATGCCACTACTGGGAACACTTTTGCCCCCATAGCCTTCCATCCAGCCATATACTTTCCTGGATTTCCAGCACCAGTTGTGATAAACTGCACTTTTTCCTCAATCAACATCTGAGCTATATTATCTACATCTGGATTCATAAGCATCAAATTTACACCAAATGGCTTATCCGTTTTGCTTTTGCAAATCTTGATTTGTTCTCTCAATTGCTCAGCGTTCATACCACCGGAAGCAACAAGGCCCAGACCACCTGCATTAGAAACGGATGCCGCAAATTCTCCTGTGGCAATATTTGCCATTCCGCCTTGAATAATCGGATATTTTGTTCCTGTTAATTCTGTTAAGTTCATTGACTTACTCTCCTAAAATAATCAATCTACATTTCTATTACTACAGCACCCCAGGTACGACCTGCGCCAAAGGCACACAGTAGAAGCTTTTCTCCAGCTTTAATTCGGCCGTCATTTATGGCCTCATTTAATGCCAGACCAACACTTGCTGCTGAAGTGTTTCCGTATTTATCAATATTAACAACAAACTTTCCCATAGGTTGCTTCACCTTTTTGGCAATAGATTCGATAATACGAAGATTTGCCTGATGAAGAACATAATGGTCAATCTCGTCATAAGTCAGGCCTGCATCCCTGACTACCTGCTCTATAACTTTAGGTACGGTGGCAACAGCAAATTTGTAGGTGCCCTGTCCATCCATATGAATAAAACCATTTGGTGATTTAATATTAATCATTTCTTCATCACCGTCTACACCTATCACTGATGTATAAGAACTATCTGAAAGGCTAACTACTGCTGCTGCGGCACCATCACCAAACAACACACAGGTTCCTCTGTCTGTCATATCCATTTTCTTGGATAAAACCTCTGCTCCCACAACCAATCCATACTTGATATTTTTTGCCATCATAATGGCTCTAATTGTGTCGAGGCCAAATACAAATCCTGAACAACCAGCACTCAAATCGAATGCGATAATATCATTTGAAAGACCAAGTCTACCTTGGATTAAACATGCACAGGAAGGAGAAAAATAATCACCTGAAACTGTACAAACAATCACTGCACCAATTTGTGACTTATCAATATTTGCTCTTTCTATTGCCTGCTTTGCTGCACACTCAGCAAGCATAGTATGATTTTCATCTTCAGCAACAAAATGACGTTCTTTCATTCCTGTTCGCTGGCTAATCCATTCATCACTAGTTTCAACTATCTTTGCTAAATCATCATTTGTAACGACCTTGCTTGGAGCACATGCTCCAGTGGCCACTATTTTCAATCCTGTCATTTATATATTTTCCATTCTAGCTGACCCCTCCACAGCAAGAAATGCCTGATCGAAGCTTCTAAACTTTTCAAATCTTTCTGCTGCCAACTGGTCACCTGATTTACCTTCTAATTCCTTTAAAGCTGCTGAAATCTGACGATCAATTCTATCGTATATACGAATTGGAGCTTTTGAAGACTCTTCTTCTGCAACCACCTTAAGACCACTGCCACGCTCAGAAATAATTCCATCAATTACTCCAAACTCAAGCAAATCTTTTGCTGTCAATTTCATAGCTTCTGCAGCCTCGTCTCTTTTTGCACTATCATGCCAAAGAATAGAGGCAAAACCTTCTGGGGAAAGAACAGAATAAACTGCATTTTCAAGCATATATACTCTGTTTGCAACAGCGATTCCAAGAGCACCACCACTGCTTCCTTCACCTGTAACAATTGATATTACTGGCACCTTCAAGGAACTCATTGCTGCAAGATTTCCTGAAATTGCCTGTGAAATACCATACATTTCTGCTTCAAGGCCAGGATAAGCTCCTGGTGTATCCACAAATGTAATAATAGGTCTACCGAACTTTTCAGCCTGCTTCATAAGTCGAAGTGCTTTACGATAACCCTCTGGACCAGGCATACCAAAATTACAGGTTACATTTTCAGTAATATCATTTCCTTTACGATGACCAAGCACTGTAACAGGCTTTCCATGGAATAAAGCAATTCCGCCATAAATACTTGCATCTTCTTTTCCAAGCAAATCGCCTTTTTGCTCAAAAAAATCCGTAAATACGTTATCAATATAGTCTGTGATTTTTGGTCTGTCCTTATCTCTAGCTGCTAACACTCTATCGATTGCTTTCATATATTTTCCTCCATAAAGCCATTAACATGCTCTAGGGTGAAGCCTTAGAATTCTTCCTAAGGTCTCCCTCATATTTTCTCGTTGAACAACAGCATCAACGAATCCATGCTCCTGTAAAAATTCAGCTCTTTGAAAGCCTTCAGGGAGCTTTTCTCCAATGGTTTGTTCAATAACTCTTGGTCCGGCGAAACCTACTAATGCTCCAGTCTCAGCCAATGTGATATCCCCAAGTGTTGCGAAGCTGGCACTGACACCTCCTGTAGTAGGATGAGTCAAAACAGCAATATACAAACCACCTGCATTCTTAAATTTTTCAATTACTGCGCTGGTTTTTGCCATCTGCATCAGGCTAAGTATACCTTCCTGCATTCTGGCACCACCGCTGGCTGTAAAGATAATGAGTGGAAGATTATTATCCATTGCGTACTCAGCACTTCGACTGACCACCTCACCAAGTTCCATACCCATAGAAGCCATCATGAAGTGCTTATCCATTACAACAAGTACAGCTTTTCGCTTATCAATCTGGCACTCTCCAGCTATGATGGCATCATGAATACTTAGTTCTTCTCTAAGCTCTTCCTTTTTCTCTACATATCCATCAAATTCCAATGGATTTGTTTCAGGGAAGTCAAATTCAAATTCCTCAAAACTTCCCTTATCAACAATATCCTCAATCCTGTCTCTAGCACTGTATTCCTTTACAGGCTTAATTAACGGTTCGAGAATCTCTTCTGGATTTTCTCTTAAAGTTTTATATCTCGCGAATTTACTTTTTCTTCGATCTACTATGTTCATTTACAAATCCTCTGAACATGCAGCTTTGTCCCAAGACAAAATTTCTTCTGCATGATTCTCGATAAAACTGACGTTATAATTTCCCTTTACAAAATCAGGGTGATGAAGAAGAAGATAATCAAAATCTCCATTGGTTGTTATTCCGTCTGTAACTAACTCAAGCAATGCCCTTCTCATTCTTCTGATAGCTTCAAGTCTTGTTTCTGCATGAACAATAATTTTTGCCATCATGGAATCATAGAAAGGACTAGTTTCATAACCATTATAGAGTAGTGTATCTACTCTAACCCCAGGACCAGCAGGCACATTCAAAAATGATATCTTTCCTGTGTTTGCCAAGAAGCCCTTTGATGGATCCTCAGCATTGATACGACATTCGATTGCATGTCCCTTAAGATTGACATCCTTTTGTTTTAGTTTTAGTGGTTCATGAAAAGCGATACGGATTTGCTGTTTAATCAAATCAATTCCTGTAACCGCCTCCGTAACACCGTGTTCTACCTGAATACGTGTGTTCATCTCTATAAAGTAGTAATGATTCTTTTCATCCAACACGAATTCTACTGTACCAGCGTTTGTGTAGTTCGCTGCCTTTGCGGCAAGAACTGCAGCTTTACCCATGGATTTTCTTAAATCATCCTTTATAAACATACATGGACTTTCCTCAATCAGCTTTTGATTCTTTCGCTGAATAGAACAGTCGCGCTCCCCGAGATGAATGACATTTCCATGCTCATCTGCAAGAATCTGGAACTCAATATGTCTTGGGTTCAAGATGAGCTTTTCAACATACATTTCATCATCATTAAAACATGCTCTTGTCTCAGCCTTTGCTTCCTCATAAAGCTTTTTTAAATCTTCTGGCTGATAAACTCGGCGCATTCCGCGGCCACCGCCACCTGCACTAGCCTTTATAAGAACTGGATATCCGATTTTCTTTGCTATCTTTTCAAGTTTCTGAAAATCCTCTACCGGTCCATCTGAACCAGGTACTACCGGAACACCAGCCTTCATCATCATATGACGAGCACTAGCCTTATTTCCAAGAGCATCCATTGCATCCGCTGTAGGTCCAATAAATGTGATACCAGCTGCTTCGCATTTACGTACGAACTCTGAGTTTTCCGAAAGGAAACCAAAGCCCGGATGCAGTGCATCACAACCTGTAACTTGAGCTGCAGTGATAATAGCATCCATATTCAGATAACTATCCTGTGCTCTCGCTGGACCAATGCAAATACTTTTTGTTGCAAGCTTTACATGAAGTGATTCTTTGTCTGCAGTGGAATATACTGCCACCGACTCAATATTCATCTCCATACAAGCTCGAATAATTCGAATTGCAATCTCTCCACGGTTTGCGATTAGTATTCTTTTAAACATAACTACTCTCCTATGAAAATGTTGAAGACTTCCCGTTACTGTAATCCATCAAAAAGAAGTCCTCACTGATTTCTAGCCAATAAGAAATAATGGCTCCTCAAAACCTACTACATCCTGATTCTTAGCGTAGATATCTTTAATTACGCCAGCCTTGGGTGCAGTGATTTCACTCATCATCTTCATAGCTTCTATTAGACAGAGGACCTGGCCTTCCTCAACCTTATCTCCAACCTGAACATAAGGTTTTTCTTCTGGAGAAGGAGCTGAATAAAATACTCCAACTAAAGGTGCTTTTACAACCTCTCCATCCTCTGGGACAACTGCCTTTGTTTCTGCTGGAGCAGCCACAGTCTCTTGTGTCTCATTTACTGGAGCAGTAGCTATAGCAACTGGCTGTGGTGCCGACTGTACTGGTGCCGCAACCACTACCTGCTGATTTGCTTCTGGCTTCTTAAATTTTATTTCAAAACCATCCTGCTTGATTTTCAAATATGAGCTGCTACTCTCATCAAAAGCCTTAAGCAACTCTTTGATTTCTTTTGTATCCATGATTACTTATGTGCCTCGAGATAATTTACAATATCACCTACTGTCTTGATTTCAGCCATTGCATCTTCATCAATTGTAATTCCTGTCTTCTCTTCAACTGCAAGTGAAAGCTCAACTGCATCAAGAGAATCAGCACCAAGATCCTCGAAAAGATTAGCCTCCATAGTTACCTTGTCTGCTGCGCAGCTAAGAGTGTCGATGATTACTTCCTTTACTACTTCAAACATATACGTTCTCCTTTTCATAGAAAAAAATTAATAATTACATGTTGATTAAATTATTTTAGTTAAAATATTTTAACCAACTATCCCATATAATACTCAACTTTTACAGCTTGTCAAGGTATTAGTTAAAATTTTTTAATTATCCTCCCCCTATTTCGTCTCCCCAATCCTGGCTCTCCTTTTTTGTATGAACCTATAACCCCACCCTACCTGGTTTCTATGCCCACCCTTCTACCTCCTTTTTTCTGTTTCTTGTGTCCTGTGGGGTAGGCGCTGGCTGGCCACTACCTCCTTTTTTCTGTTTCTTCCACTCTGTGGGGTAGGCGCTCGCTGGCCACTACCCCATTTTTTCTGTTTCTTCCACTCTGTGGGGTAGGCGCTCGCTGGCTTCTACCACCTTTTTTCTGTTTTTTGCTTCCTGTGGGGTAGGCGCTCGCTGTGTCACTACCTCCTTTTTTCTGTTTCTTGCTTCCTGTGGGGTAGGCACTCGCTGGCCTCTACCACCTTTTTTCTGTTTCTTGCTTCCTGTGGGGTAGGCGCTCGCTTGGTTCTACTGCTGCCACCGTCCTAGCGGCAGCTGCCTAAATATTCAAAATCTGCTTATTATTTTTCTAGGCGCATTCCAAAATCGCCCAATTAACTCTGAGTCTGAATATAGATGCATTTTCAAGGGTTTTCGGCTGTGTCTGTGAAGGGCATACAGAACTGAGAGAATTGTAAAACTTTGAAAGAACACCTACTAATAAAAAAGCGAAGAAGTAGTATTTAGAAAATGCAAATTCTTGGGCTTTGCCAAGATAGAAGAGGGTGGGCTTAGAAACCAGGCAGGGTGGGGATCACAGGCGCAAAAAAAGAGAGCCAACCGGGTATTTCGATTAGGCTCTCGGGTGTATTTTGCTTTTAGTAAACTACGATATCGTAGCTTGTGTTAAATGTTTCGCCTGCTGCAAGTACGTTTCCGTATTCTCGCTCTTCAAGCTTTTGGTTAAAGCCGACTCTGTCACAACGTCCGCACCATGGCTCTATACATACGAAAGGTGCATGCTTTCCAACTGGTGACCATATTCCGAAAAGAGGTGTTGGGCAAGTTACCTTTATGACTTGTTTACCTGTCTCGTCAAGGAGTGATACTGCATCTGCCTGTTTTTCCTCAAAGATGAGAGCATCCTGAGAAAAAAGCTCATCGGACATTTTCATGATACCGTTGTCCAAAGGATGATGTTCCTGCTTTGTAGAAAGACATCCGCTACCATCTGATGCAATAATATTTGCCTTCACGCAATCAACCTTTTCTCCATTTTTCTCAAAGCAGAGTGTGTATGTATCCAAATCACATTTAAAGGCTGGATGACCGCCAATTGAAAAATACATTGTATCCGTATTTACGTTTTTAACTGTCCAGATAACTGAAACTTTTTTGCCATCAAGCTTGTATCCAATTCCAAGAATAAACTTAAAAGGATACTTTTTCAAAGTTTCTTCAGAATCCTTAAGTTCAAAATAAAGCTGATTGTCTGTTTCATTTACAAGTGTAAAATCCATATCACGCGCAAAGCCGTGTTGTCCCATTTCATAGGTATTACCACCGTACAGTGATTTCTTCTCATAATAATTTCCTACAAGTGGGAACAGTACAGGAGCTGTTCTGCCCCAATAGTTGCTGTCTGCCTGCCACATTAACTCTTTACCATCATTTTTTCTAATGATAGAACGAATCTCTGCACCATGATCAGCTACTGTAAGCTTAATATAATCGTTTTCAATTGAATATGTAGTCATCCTAGCAAGTCTCCTTAGTTTATTCTAATATCCGTAATGGCAACCTGATCGCCACTTATGGATACATAAATATCTTTGGCATCATCAAGAATCATCGTAACATTTTCTATTGAAATGCCAAGATTTTCTGTGGTGGTGATAATTTTATTTCCCTTTTTCACAAATAATGCAGAACACTCAAGTCCTGTCTTGTGCTCTTCCTTCCACACATCCCATCCTGGGAAGGAGCCAAGTTTTTTCATTGAGAATTTGTTCTCTGAAACATCTTCGTCCTGGGAAATTTCACCATTGATTTTTATCATAGCATACTCATGATAATTATCACCATTTATTTTTCCATCGTCAGAAGAATATATGACAATATATGGACAATGCCATACCAAACTTGCTGATGGCAAGCTCATTGTGTGGAACCGTAACTGGAGTTTATCAGTTACTTTCACGCCTTCCGTTGAATCTGATCTGAATCTGTCTATCTGAACATTTGCAACATCGGATTCCATTCGATTGATAAAGCTTTCCTTATCAACAATCTTGTTTATATCCCACTCATTTATCTTCACAGTTTCCTGCTGCACATTAATATTTGTGATAACACAATTTTCACCAGTCAAACCAATGTAGGCAGCCTTTGAACTGTCAGGGAGCGCCATTATAGCTACCAGATTATTTCTAGCCCACTTAATCTCAAGCTTTACATGATCTTCATATTTGTATGCTGTTATCTCACAAGTTTTATCATCATTGTCTATAGGCTCCTTTGGTGTTGAATCTACAAACATATTTCTGGCATCAGTGTTTATAAAATGCCCATCAAACCAGATTTCACCATACTCCATATAATGATAAGCATCTACAGCCTTCGCATCATCATGAATAAGATTATCGAATGAATCAAAGACAATAATTGCAGGCTGACTAAATTCGTCCTTCACACTTCCATTTTTCGAATAATCAAATGTTATTATTGTCTTCTCCTGTAGTACAGGAATACCAACAGACACATTATCCCTGTATTGACCAAAGGTCATTTCCTTATCCACTTTGAGAATGGCTTTTTGATTATCATC
>CAMJBT010000064.1 GCA_946403965.1 uncultured Pseudobutyrivibrio sp.
CCTTCAAACACAGAGGCACTTGCAAAGGCTTCTTCTCCAGCACTTGATGCTCTTGCAGCACAGTCTGAATTCGCAGACCTTCAGAGAGTTGGTGGAAACTATTGGAGCCCAGCAGAATCACTTGGAAAGAACATTCTTGATGGCAAGGTTTCACAGAAGGTTCTTGATGATGCAGTAGCTGGTATTACACAGCCTGTTGAATAAGCAAATATTTTGTCTAGCGGAGCGAAGGCAAAATGTTTGCCACGACGCAGCCTCTTTGCCGAAGGCAATCATAATGGCTGCGTCTTCCCGCTAGTATGACATAGACTTCTCCATGACTTAGGGAGAAGCCTTTTATATGAAGAGGATAAATATGAAGAAAATCGGTAATTACTTTAAAGACTTTGGGCTAGCAATAGCACACGGCGACATCTGGGTTAAGCTTTCACTTATTATCATGGGCGCAGGCTACTTTGGTAGAAAGCAGTTCATGCGTGGAATTTTGATGACTTTACTTCAGGTGGGTGTATTGGCTTCTATATTCGGAGTATTTGCACCTTATATGTCAAAACTCAATACTCTTGGAACAGTTCAGAGAGAAGAAATTTTTGATATTGTAACTATGAAAAAAACTGTAAACAATTATGATAATTCCCTTTTGATTCTTCTATACGGAATCATCGGAATCCTCGTGATTGTTGCATTTATCGCTTTATATATTGGTAATGTAAAGGCTGTTTATCGAATTCAGAAAATGGCTGAGGAAGGTGAGCATATCAACAGTTTTGTAGATGATGTTGCATCTTTCAAAAATGATAGATTTCATATCACACTTTTAACACTTCCAAGCTTAGGTGTAATTCTTATAAATGTAATTCCTATCTTGTTTATGGTTTGTATCGCATTTACGAATTACGATGAAAATCATCAGCCTCCTACCTACTTGTTCACATGGGTTGGAATTAAAAACTTCGTAAATCTGTTTACAACAAGCCAGACAATTACATTCGGATATGCATTTGTAAGAGTATTAATTTGGACATTGATTTGGGCTGTACTTGCTACAGTAACAACTTTCCTTGGCGGAATCCTTTTGGCACAGTTCATTAATCATGAAGATACAAAGCTGAAGGGAATGTGGAGAACACTATTTGTAATTACAATCGGTATACCACAATTTGTTACATTGCTCCTTATCAGTAAAATGTTTGGTGATAATGGTATCGTAAATACGTTTTGTGCAAATGTAGGAATTCTGGATTTCTTTAAGCACATTGGACTGCTTTCAGCTGGCGATGCTTTTATCCCATTCCTTTCAAAACCAGGTTGGGTACATGTATCAATCATTCTTGTAAATATTTGGATTGGTATTCCATACCAGATGCTTGTAGCTACAGGTATTCTGATGAATATTCCATCTGATCAAATTGAATCAGCAAAGATTGATGGTGCAAATAAGTTCCAGATTTTCTGGAAGATTACAATGCCTTATGTTTTGTTTATTACAGGACCATCTCTTATTCAGTCAGTGATTGGAAATATTAACAATTTCAATGTAATTTATTTACTTACAAGCAACTACAAGACAGCCAACATGGCTATGGCAAATTCACATGCCGTAGAGCCAGATCTTTTGATTACATGGTTGTTTAGACTTACAAATGAGTACAGTAACTTTAAGATGGCATCAGTTATCGGTATTGTCACATTTGTTATCTGTGCTGCACTATCACTCCTTACCTTCTCAAGAATGATAGGCGGAGATAAAGAGGGGGTGTATAGATAATGAAAAAACCATGGAAAATTGTCGGAAGACATGTTGTTTTAGCAATACTTGCATTTATTTGGTTGATACCTATTTTTTGGTTGATTGTAACAACTTTCAGTGCACAAAAAGGAATTAACACAAATCATTTCTTCCCAGAGCATTGGACACTTGCAAATTATCACCAGCTTTTCTTTGAACCTGATTCAGCTGCTAATTTCCCAGCATGGTTCAAGAATTCAATGATAATTGGTATCTTCAGCTGTTTGATTTCATCATGCTTTGTAATCATGACAGCATATGCATTCTCTTTCATAGAGTTTAAGGGTAGAAAAGGATTAATGAGCTTTTCTCTTATCCTTGGAATGTTTCCAGGCGTTCTTTCAATGATTGCGATGTATTTCATTTTAAAGATGCTTGGACTTACAGATAGTGTAGTAGGACTGATAATTATTTATTCAGGTGCTTCAGGTCTTGGATATTTGATTTTGAAGGGATTCTTCGACACCATTCCGGTGTCTTTGCACGAAGCTGCAAAGCTTGAGGGTGCGTCAGAAGCAACCATCTTCTACAAGATTGTGGTGCCACTTTCAAAGCCTATGATTGTGTACACTGTTATCAATTCTTTCCTGAATCCTTGGATGGATTTCGTAATGGTAAGACTGATGATTAAGTCAAAGAATCCAAGTGATTGGACAATGGCTTTAGGACTTTTCAATTTACTGCAGAGAGCACTTGTTAATCAGTACTTTGCATACTTCTGCTGTGGCGGTTTGATGATTGCCGTGCCAATCTCAATCCTATTTATCATAATGCAGAAGTTCTATGTAGAGGGTGTAACAGGAGGAGCTGTAAAGGGATAAACATAATTGTTTGTGAGAAAAGAGGTTATATATGAATTTAGCAGGAATCACACATAAACCCCTTAGCGAGCAAGCTTATATGGTTGCTGAGGACACACTTGTGATTTCCCTAAAGAGTGCAAGGGGGGACCTGAAAAAGGCCTCCCTTTTCTATGGGGATAGAGTGGATAGGAATCCACAGATGAGAGCCACAGAAGTTCAGATGGAGTTGGTGGCTACGGATGATATCTATGATTATTTTGAGGCTGACATTAAATCTGATTACACCAGAGTATGCTATTACTTTTTGATAGAAGATTTCTTTGGGGTGAAACTTTATTTTGATGAGTATGGATTTTCAGAAATAGTAAGTGATAACAGAACTCAATATTTTCAATATCCGTATTTACGAAGAGAAGATATGATTGTAATGCCTGAGTGGACTAAGCAGACTGTGATGTATCATATCTTTCCTGATAGCTTTGCTGACGGTCATAGACAGATTACTGGGCATGGTACAAAAATCAATGAAGATGGAGTGGAATATCGTTCAAATCTAGGTGGAAACCTGAAGGGAATTGTGGAAAACTTAGATTATATTTCGCAGCTAGGTGCAAATTGCATTTATATCAATCCTATTTTCAGAGCTAACTCATATCATAAATACGACACGGTTGACTACATGGATATTGATCCTTGTTTTGGCACGTTGGAGGAATTTAAGGAACTGGTAAGACAATGCCACAATCGTGGAATCCATGTGATATTAGATGGAGTTTTTAACCACTGTGGACCAGATTTCTTCGCTTTCAAAGACGTATTGGAAAAGGGCGAAGAATCCGAATATGTAGATTGGTTTTATAAGCTAAGATTCCCTATTGAACGTTTCCCATATCCAAATTATGAATCATTTGCATATGTTTCAAATATGCCAAAACTCAACACAGGAAATCCGAAAGTTAGAGACTATTGTTGTGAAGTAGGACGATTTTGGATTAGAGAATGTGGTATTGACGGATGGAGAATGGACGTGGCAAATGAAATCAACCATGACTTCTTCAGGGAATTCAGAAAGGCCATAAAGGAAGAGAACCCAGACAGCTTTTTAATAGGAGAAATCTGGGAGGATTCTTCTGTATGGCTTCAGGGTGACCAATTTGATTCCACAATGAATTATACTTTTACTAATATTTGTAAAGATTTCTTCGCATTTTCAAAAATCAATGTTTCAGAATTTGATAGAAGAATTCAAAAGATGCTTAGAAGATATCCAAGACAGGTAACATTAGCTCAGATGAATTTCCTTGATACTCATGATGTTGGTAGGTTTTTAAGCTTTTGCGGAGGAGATAGGAAAAAACTCGAAATGGCTATAGCCTTTATGATGTGTGCTCCAGGAATACCATCCGTTTTTTATGGGGATGAAAAGGGAATGGAAGGCTTGGAGGAAAGTGAATATCGACGCCCAATGCCTTGGTCTGAATCAGACGAGCTAGAAGACTTTTATAAAAAATGGATTGAAATTCGAAGGAGCTCTAAGGCACTTTGTCAGGGAAGCTACAAAACTATTTTGGTGGATGACAAAAACAGGATTTACGTCTTCTCGAGAAAGTATGAAAACGAAGAAAAAATCATCATTATCAATGCAAGCGACCATGAGCAACCCCTAGACTTTGGCGAAAATGTGAATTGCGCCCCACAGTCCGTTAGTATTCTCTAATAGTTCATATTTTTTGCTTAAACTATACACAATTATACTGTAATATAATGTTCATAAAACGGGGATGAGTTGTACTAAGGAGGAACCCGCGATGAACAATGAATTTAAGGAGTATATTACATTTGTGGTAAATACTAAAGACGGTGACGAGGTTGAGATGGCAGTAATCGATCAGTTCGAATTTGAGAACAAAGGTTACGTGGCAGCCGCACTTGTAGATGGAGATACAGTAAGTGATGAGGGATGCTTCATCTACAGAGTCAAAGTTGGTGAAGAAGATTTTAAAGTAGAAAAAATTACTAACCAAATTGATTACAACAGAATCGCTGAAGCATATATGGACATGATATAAGCTGACAAAGGGGCTGTTAAAAAACTCCCCTAAAAAGTATAGGATTCAGTGACTATCTTTGGATAGTCAGCTGAATCCTTCTTATTTTTCTTAAACTATTTTTTTTCTCAAGTTTTCATCGAAAATTGCAGACACAAACTAAGCCATAATGATTATGGCAAAATAAATCACCAAAAATGTTTGCTCTTATGCAATACTCAGTTCAGTACACTGCTTTTTGATATGATATTTATAGAGACTAAAAACCGCAGGAGATCAGTGCTATTTCCAAAATTACACTTTCTATGTCTTTTATATACTTTCTTTATAGGCTTTATTTTCTGAAGTTATATACATCTGTGACACCACTAATGCATGTATTCCTGTGAAAGTAAATGATTTTCGTGTCGGTAAACCTGTCCACTAGCACGAATTTTCAGTATAGTACATGATATTTCGTGTCGAGGTACATCTCATCTAACACGAATTTCCGGTAAAATATATGATTTTCGTGTTGGTAAGCCTATTCATTAGCACGAATTTTCAGTGTAGTACATAGTATTTCGTGTCGAGGTATCTCTCATCTAGCATGAATTTCCGGTGAAATATATCATTTTCGTGTCGGCGAGGCTTTCCACGAGCACGATTTTCCAGCGAAGTATATGATATTCGTGTTTCTCCCCTAATTTTCCTCTAAATTGTATCGTGAACTTCGTCCTCCTGAGTCAAAAATAGGGAGTCCAATTCACCCTGACTCCCTATACGACACTAAAATCTAGCAAAAATAACAGCCCCTTTTTTTGACATAGGATATCTTGGGATAAAGGAAATCATATAGTTGTAATTGTGATATACTTTACATAATAGTAGAGAGGCCTTGTTCCTTAAGTGGCCCACAAGAAGTCATCCTAAATTGTATTTTTATAGGTTTAGGATGCATTTTTAGCAGAATGACAGCTAATGGTAAATGAGCTACAAGAATTAAGATAGCTAACTTGATAAAGAGATGGCTAATATATAGAAATTTGGTAATTTGACATGAAGGTTATAAAAAAATCAAAGAAAAAAATTATAATAGCAGTGTTTCTGGTACTACTGATTCCAGTAGCTATTAATTACTGCATATTCGTCAGTGACTATTATCATGCATCAGAAAATGCTATGAATTATATAGAGCATCCTGCGGATGGTGTAAAGGTTCGTTACGAAGGAAGAAACATCATCTATGAGCCAAAGGATCCAAAGGCTGGTTTTATTTTTTATCCAGGTGGCCTGGTGGAGACAGAAGCATATGCGCCTATAATGGAGCAGCTTGCTGAAAATGGTATCCAGGTAATAGAAATCGGTATGCCGAATTATCTTGCATTTTTGGATGCAAATGGTGCAAGAGGAGTAATTGATAAGTATCCTGAGATTGACGATTGGTATATTGGTGGACACAGCCTAGGTGGTGCGATGTCAGCTCTTTACGCCGATATTCACTCGGATGAATATGAGGGCCTGATTTTGATGGCATCATTTTCTGTAAGTGATTTGAAGGAGACGGACTTGCGAGTTCTTTCTCTCAGAGGTTCAGAGGATGGTGTTCTCAATCAGGAAAAATTCGATAAATATCTAAAAAATTATCCAACAACCTTTGAAGATGTAATCATCCCGGGTGGCTGCCATAGTTATTTCGGAGATTACGGACTTCAGGACGGAGATGGCGAACCGACAATCACAGTATCGGAACAGACAAGTATTACAGTTGAAGAAATATTGAAATTTATTAAGTGAACAAATGTTTGATTATTTACTATAATGTGTTATACTTCCATTAAGTTGTTTAAAGTAGATTTTTAGGTGACGTATATGGATTTTAAACTACATTCACAATATAAGCCTACAGGTGATCAACCACAGGCTATCGAAGAATTGGTCAAGGGCTTCAAGGAAGGCAATCAGATGCAGACACTACTTGGTGTTACTGGTTCTGGAAAGACTTTCACCATGGCCAATGTCATAGAACAATTAAATAAGCCTACTCTTATCATAGCCCACAACAAGACACTGGCTGGACAGCTATATTCGGAGTTTAAGGAGTTTTTCCCGGAGAATGCTGTGGAATATTTTGTGTCCTACTACGATTATTATCAGCCAGAGGCTTATGTGCCTAGCACTGATACTTACATTGCAAAGGATTCATCTATAAACGATGAAATTGATAAGCTGAGGCTCTCAGCTACGGCATCCCTCTCTGAGAGACGGGATGTCATTATTGTATCTTCGGTTTCGTGTATTTATGGTATTGGTGAGCCAGATGACTTCCAGAACATGATGGTATCTTTGCGTCCCGGAGATTTCAAAGACAGGGATGATGTTATCCATGAGTTGATAAATATTCAATACATGCGAAATGACATGGATTTTGCACGTAGTACATTCAGAGTGCGAGGGGACACCTTGGAAGTTATCCCAGCCAACACCAGTGATTACGGAATTAGAATTGAATTCTTCGGAGACGAGATAGATCGTATATGCGAAACAGATATTTTGACAGGACAGGTGAAACGTACACTGGAGCATGTTGCCATCTTCCCAGCCAGCCATTATGTTATTCCTCAGGACAAAATAAATGCAGCCTGCGCAAGCATTGAGGCAGAGCTTGATGAGCGAGTAAAATTCTTTAAATCTGAGGACAAATTAATCGAGGCGCAGAGAATCGCTGAACGTACTAATTTCGATATTGAGATGCTTCGAGAAACAGGTTTCTGCTCGGGTATTGAGAACTACAGCCGTCATATGACCAATCAGCAGCCAGGGGAGCCACCTAAATGTTTGATTGATTATTTCGGAGACGACTTTTTGATTATAGTGGACGAGAGTCATATCACACTTCCTCAGGTTCGAGGAATGTTTGCAGGAGATCAGGCTCGAAAGCGCACTTTGGTTGAGTACGGCTTTCGATTGCCATCAGCATTGGATAATAGACCTTTGAATTTTGGAGAATTCGAGTCAAAGATTGACCAGATGATGTTTGTTTCTGCTACTCCAGGAGATTACGAGGAGGAGCATGAAATGCTTCGCACAGAGCAGGTCATCAGACCTACCGGCTTGCTTGATCCAGAGGTGGAGGTTCGTCCTGTTGAAGGTCAGATAGACGACTTATTTGGTGAGATAAAGAAAGAAACCGCAAATGGTCATAAGGTAATGATCACTACACTCACCAAGCGTATGGCAGAGGATTTGACAGACTACCTGGCAGAGCTTGGTGTAAGAGTTAAGTATATGCATTCAGATATTGACACAATGGAGCGAGCAGAAATTATACGAGACTTGCGCCTGGATGTGTTTGATGTGCTTGTTGGTATCAATCTTCTTCGTGAAGGATTGGATATTCCAGAAATCACACTGGTGGCAATTCTTGATGCAGATAAGGAAGGTTTCCTTAGAAGCGAACGCTCATTGATACAAACAATTGGACGTGCTGCCAGAAATTCAGAAGGCCACGTTATCATGTATGCAGACACAATGACAGAATCAATGGAGAAAGCTATCACCGAGACTGAGCGCCGACGTGAAATCCAAAAAGCATACAATGAGGCTCATGGTATCACTCCAACAACCATTCAAAAATCAGTCAGAGAGCTTATTTCAATTTCCAAGGACATTGCAAAAAAAGAAATGCAGTTCAAGAAAGGTCCAGAAGAAATGGACAAGCAGGAATTGGAAAAGCTTATTGCAGATATTCAAAAGAAGATGCAAAAGGCTGCTTCAGAGTTAAACTTCGAGGCTGCCGCAGAATATCGTGACAAGATGGTAGAATTAAAAAACATGTTGATGGAGTTGTCTGAGGAATAAAATAAGCTGCTTTATAATGAGGTCAGAAGTAATGAAAGAAAAAAAGTATATAAAAATTAAAGGCGCAAACGAACACAATCTCAAAAATATCAGTATCGATATACCAAGAGATGAATTTGTAGTTCTTACTGGTCTTTCCGGTTCAGGCAAGTCTTCCCTTGCATTTGATACCATTTTCGCAGAAGGTCAACGCCGCTATATGGAGTCACTTTCCAGCTATGCCCGTCAGTTCTTAGGACAGATGGAAAAGCCAAATGTGGAGCATATGGAAGGAATGCCTCCTGCTATTTCAATTGATCAAAAGAGTACAAACCACAATCCTCGTTCTACAGTTGGTACAGTCACAGAAATTTATGATTACATGCGTTTGCTATATGCTCGTTGCGGTGTACCACATTGTCCAAATTGTGGAAAGCCAATTAGCAAACAAACTGTAGATCAAATGGTGGATGCTATTATGGCATTGCCAGAGCGCACAAAGATTCAGCTTCTTGCACCAGTAGTTAGGGGTCGCAAGGGTACACATGAAAAGCTCTTTGAAAAGGCAAAAAAATCTGGCTATGTACGAGTTAACGTAGATGGAAATGTTTACGATCTTTCAGAAGAGATAAAGCTTGATAAAAACATCAAGCACAATATCGAAATCGTAGTGGACAGACTTGTCATTAAAGAAGGAATAGAAAAACGTCTTACTGATTCAATCGAGGCAGTGTTGAAGCTGGCAGAAGGATTGATGATTGTAGATGTAATTGATGGAGATCCAATCAGATTCTCTGAAGGTTTCTCCTGCCCTGATTGTGGAATCAGCATCGACGAAGTAGAGCCACGAAGCTTCTCTTTCAACAATCCATTTGGTGCCTGCCCAGAGTGCTTTGGTCTTGGCTACAAAATGGAGTTTGATGAGGATTTAATGATTCCAGACAAGAGCCTTTCCTTTAATGAAGGCTGTGTTCAGGTAATGGGTTGGCAGTCATCAAATAAATCAACAAGCTTTGCACACGCTCTCTTGGAGGCCCTTGCAAAGGAATATGATTTTTCTCTTGATACTCCTTACAAGGAATTGCCAGAGAAAATCAGGTATATGTTCATTCATGGTTTCGATCGCTCGGTTGATGTCCATTACGAAGGTCAGCGTGGACGAGGTGTTTATCCTACAGTCTTCGAAGGACTTATTGAAAATGTCAGTCGTAGATACAAGGAGACTTTCTCTGAGTCGGCAAAGAAAGAGTATGAGGAGTTCATGTTCTATAGCGATTGCCCATGTTGCCATGGTCAGCGTCTGAAGAAGGAAAGTCTTGCTGTTACAGTTTCCGACAAAAACATATTTGAGATGACTCAGTATCCTATCCACGAACTGTACGATTTAATGGACAATCTGGCGCTTACAGAGCAACAGAAGAAAATCGGTGCAATAGTTCTTAAGGAAATCCGAAATAGATTGAAGTTTATGGTGGATGTAGGTTTGGACTACCTTACACTTAGTCGTGCTACAGCTACACTTTCTGGTGGTGAGGCCCAGCGTATTCGACTTGCTACACAGATTGGTTCCGGTTTGGTTGGTGTCGCATATATTTTGGATGAACCTTCAATTGGTCTTCATCAGAAAGACAACGACAAGCTTTTGGCTTCCTTAAAGGGACTTAGAGATTTAGGAAATACACTAATCGTTGTTGAACATGATGCGGATACAATGAAGGCTGCAGATTATCTTGTGGATATTGGACCTCGTGCAGGCAAGGACGGTGGAGAAGTCATTGCAGCAGGTACACCTGAGGAAATCATGGCAAATCCGAATTCTATTACAGGACAGTATTTATCAGGAAAGCTTTGCATACCAGTGCCAAAGGAGCGTCGTGAGCCAAAGGGGTGGCTTACTATAAAAGGTGCCAGAGAGCACAATCTGAAAAATATTGATGTGGATATTCCACTTGGTATCATGACAGTAGTTACAGGCGTATCTGGTTCTGGAAAAAGCTCATTGGTAAACGAAATTCTTTACAAGGATTTGGCCAAACGCTTGAATCGTGCTAGAAAGGTTTCAGGAAAACATGACGACATTATTGGAACAGAGGCTCTCGATAAGGTTATCGATATAGATCAGTCTCCGATTGGTCGTACACCACGCTCAAATCCTGCCACCTACACAGGTGTTTTTGATTTGATTCGTGACTTGTTTGCTGGTACTACAGAAGCAAAAGAACGAGGCTACAGCAAGGGCAGATTCTCTTTCAATGTAAAGGGTGGTCGCTGCGAAGCATGCTCAGGTGATGGAATTATCAAAATAGAGATGCACTTCCTTCCAGATGTTTATGTGCCTTGTGAAGTTTGTGGTGGCAAACGTTACAACCGTGAAACACTAGAAGTCCATTACAAAGGAAAGACTATCTACGATGTGCTTGATATGACAGTAGAGGAGGCTGTAGAATTTTTCAAGAATGTACCGAGTATCCTAAACAAAATCCAGTGCCTCTACGATGTTGGCCTTGGATATATCAAGCTTGGCCAGCCATCAACTACTCTTTCAGGTGGTGAGGCACAGCGTATCAAATTGGCTACAGAGCTTTCCCGTCGTGCCACTGGCAAGACAATCTACATCCTTGATGAGCCAACGACAGGTCTTCATTTCGATGATGTAAACAAGCTTGTGGAAATTATGCGAAAGCTTTCCGACTCAGGAAATACCGTTGTAGTTATCGAGCACAACCTTGATGTAATCAAATGTGCAGATTACATTATTGATATGGGACCAGATGGTGGTGATCGTGGTGGTACTGTCATTGCAAAAGGAACACCTGAAGAAATCATAAAAGTAAAGAAAAGCTACACAGCCCAATACCTAAAAGAGTATCTTTAACAGAATGCTAACGTTTATTTCGGTCTTGAATATTGGGATTTTTCGTATATAATAGAAACGTGAAATTATGCTTATAAGTCGTATTGGCTTTATATACAAAAATAACAGAAGGGGAAATGATAATGGCAGGATCAGATATTGGTATTGATTTAGGTACAGCTAGTGTCCTTGTATATGTTAAGGGCAAGGGCGTTGTTTTAAAAGAGCCATCAGTTGTGGCTTTTGATAGAGATACAAATAAAATTAAAGAGATTGGTGAGGAAGCACGTCTTATGATTGGACGTACTCCTGGAAATATTGTGGCAGTTCGTCCACTTCGTCAGGGTGTTATCTCTGACTACACAGTTACAGAGAAGATGATTAAGTACTTCGTTCAGAAGGCAATGGGCAAGAAGAGCTATCGTAAGCCTCGTATTGCTGTTTGTGTTCCTTCTGGAGCTACAGAAGTTGAGAAGCGTGCTGTTGAGGATGCAGCTTTTGCAGCTGGTGCACGTGAGGTTTCAATTATTGAGGAGCCAATCGCAGCAGCTATTGGTGCTGGTATTGATATTTCCCTTCCAATGGGAAATATGATTGTAGATATCGGTGGTGGTACAGCAGATATAGCTGTTATTTCACTTGGAAGTTCAGTTGTCAGCACTTCTATCAAGGTTGCTGGTGATGATTTTGATGAGGCAATTGTTCGTTACATGAGAAAGAAACATAATCTTCTTATTGGTGAACGTACAGCCGAGGATATCAAGATTAAGATTGGTCGTTGTTTCCCTCTTGGCGAGGCAGAGACAATGGATGTTAGAGGAAGAAACCTTGTTTCAGGTCTTCCAAAGACTATCACAGTCTCTTCTGAGGAGACTGAGGAAGCTCTCAAAGAATCTACAATGCAGATTGTTGAAGCTATCCACTCAGTTCTTGAAAAGACTCCACCAGAGCTTGCAGCCGATGTTGCTGATAGAGGTATTGTTCTTACAGGTGGCGGCGCCCTTCTTCGAGGTCTTGAGGAGCTTATCGAGGATCGTACAGGCATCAACACAATGACAGCAGATGAAGCTATGACTTGTGTTGCTATTGGAACTGGTCGCTATGTAGAGCTTTTAGCAGACTAGGATATATTTAAATAAGGATTTAGACACTCAGCAGATGAGATTTCTCATTTCGCTGGGTGTTTTTTTATAGAAGATTAAACTGTAATTCCCATAAATATAGAAAAAATTTATTTGAGGGGTTAATTTTGCATTCTTTTTTCCGATAACCAAGATGGAGAGTATTATAATGCCGTTTTGGGAACAATATTGGAGGGACGAGAATGGTAAAAGGACTCTATACAGCATATACCGGAATGGTGAATGAGCAGCGCCGAATGGATGTTATGACAAATAATTTGGCAAACTCTGCAACTACTGGATACAAGAAAGAGGCATTAGTTGCACAAGCCTTTGATGAGAGACTGGCAATCAAAATCAAGGATACCTCTGAATTTGCTAATAGGCCTACAGGCATTGGATATATCTCAATGGGTACAAAAGTAGGAGAGACTTATACCAACTGGGACCAGGGAGCCTTCCAGATTACAGATAAAGACTCGGATGTTGCTCTTGGAGGAAGAGGCTTTTTCGCAATTGAGTTTACCAACAAGGCCGGGGAGACTTCAATAAAGTACACAAGAGATGGTAGCTTTGTTGTTGATAGTGAAGGATATTTGAGAACAGTAGACGGAGACTATGTGCTGAATGCTGACGGGGCCACAGGCTCACAGGCGGGAGATGGATTCAGAGTACAGATAGATCCGAATTTGAAATATGCAATAGCAACAGATGGTACAATCAGCCAAAACAATGAAGAGGTTGCAACTATTGGTGTTATTGATATCGATAATTACGATTACATCAATAAGTATGGTGAGAATCTATATGATTTAATCCCTGGAGGAAATATTGTTGAGAGTGACGCAATAGTACAGCAGGGAATGCTTGAAACTTCAAATGTAAATGTAATTGATGAGATGGTTAGTATGATTACAATTGCACGTGCATATGAAGCTGGACAGAAAATGATACAGGCTGAAGATTCGACATTAGAGAAAACAGCAAATCAAATAGGTAGAGTATAGAGATAAGGTAAGTGGATAGCAACTGGATGTTTCGGCAACTAGGAGGGTGTGTATGGTAAGAAGCTTATGGTCTGGTGCTTCAGGAATGAAGGGTCAGCAGGTTCAGGTTGATACAATTGCAAACAATTTAGCTAATGTTAACACAACAGGCTTTAAGGCACAGTCAGCACAGTTTAAAACGCTTTTATATCAGACACTTCAAGCTCAGAGTACAAATGCTCAGGGAGAGACAAAACCAACAAGCGCACAGGTGGGACTAGGAACAAGAGTAGCTTCTTTGAATGCAAACTTTTCACAGGGTGCTATGCTTGCCAATGATAGTAAAACAGCAATGTGTCTTGTGGGTGAAGGCTTCTTCGCTGTACAGGATGGTGAAGAAATTCATTATACAAGAAATGGAAACTTCACATGGGCTGTTGATACAGATGGTTCTAAGGTATTGACTACAGCTGAAGGTTATAGAGTATTAGACCAGTCTGGTAATCCGATAAGACTTCCAAGGGAAGCTGGCGAGTTGGGATTCGGCGTAAATATTGATAATGGTTCGATTTCTTATAAGGATGGAGCTGGAAATATCATCCAGACTGGACAATCAATTGCAGTATATCAGTTCACTAACAGAGTTGGTTTGAACAAGATTGGTGAAAACTTATTTGATCAGTCCGAGGCATCTGGAGAGCCTATAAGTGAGTGGAGCACAGCGGGTGTGACAAGAACTCAGATAGCTCAAGGATATCTTGAAGGATCAAATGTAAATGTTGCTGATGAAATGGTAAATCTTATCATTGCTCAGCGTGCATATGAAATGAACTCAAAGGCAATCACTACTTCAGACACAATGCTGGAGCAGGCGAACAACCTGAAGAGATAAATTTGGTAAAAAGGAAAAAATGGTAACGTTGTTTGAACCGTGAGACAAGGCGGTGTAGCGGTTCGCACTAAATAGGGGGATAGAACATGATCGACGCAACAGGAATGAATGCATACTTACAAACACAATATGCAAATCAAAGTAGAGCAGCGGCAGCTGAGGCAACATCAAAGTCCATTAGTGGAATTTCGAAGGAATCTTCAAAAGAAGAAATCACCAAGGCGGTGAAGGATTTCGAAACCTATATGATGGAAAAGGTTATCAAGCAGATGAAGGAAACAATCACAATGGAAGAAAAAAGCAATGATTCCATGAGCATGTACAAAGATTTGTATCTTGATTCTGCAATCAACCAAATTGCATCACAGCTTGTGGATGATTTGGGTGGTAATATCACCGACGATTTCGTTGAACAGATAATGCGAAACTATGGGATCACAGGTACTACAAACCAAGCTGCTGAAAGCGATGGTTTGAATAATGATGATGTTTCAGAGAATATTGCAAACGCTAATGGATCAACAGTGACAGGAATTCAAACCTAATATATGGGATGAAAAAGGCTCTGGGTTATAGCCCAGGGCTTTTTGTGTATTGTGGCAAAGAAAACTGTGTTATCATATATTCTATGGAAGAAATAACAGGTTATGTAGAAAATATAATATTTAGGAATTCCGACAATGGATACACGGTAATGGATTTCGTGGTGGACGAATTTCTTATCACCTGTACAGGAATTTTCCCTACAGTGGGAGAGGGGGAGAACCTTCTGCTGAGGGGTGATTACGTGGATCATCCTACATACGGAAAGCAGTTCAAAGCTGTTAGCTATGAAGCTGTGGCACCAACTGATGAGGCTTCAATGGAAAGGTACCTCGGCTCCGGTGCTATTAGAGGAATTGGCCCTAAGCTTGCAGCCAGAATCGTGAAACAGTTTGGTGAGGACACCTTTAGAATCATCGAAGAAGAACCTGAGCGTTTGGCAGAAGTAAAAGGAATTTCTGTTAATAAGGCAATGGAAATCTCTGATCAGATTGTTGGAGCCAAAGATATTAGAAATGCCATGATTTTCCTTGATAAATATGGACTTCATGGGAATGTTGCAATCAAAATCTACAATCGATTTGGCAATCAGGTATTCAATGTGATTCAAAACAATCCATACAAGATAGCCGACGAGGTTTCAGGAATTGGTTTCAAAACTGCTGATGAAATTGCAGGTCAGGTAGGTATAAAGGTAGATTCAGAGTTTAGAATAAAAGGTGGTATTCAATATGTGCTGAGCCAGGGTGCAGGATATGGTCATACATATCTTCCTATGGAAAAACTGGTGGAGGCAGCAGTTGATTTGCTGAAGGTGGATTCGGATTCTGTGGAAGCTCAGGTAATGAATCTGGCTATGGACAAGAAGGTTATCATCAAGCGTGATTCTGAAGGAACCAAACAGGTATATTCCAGAGCTTTTTATCGTATGGAAGAATCTATCGCAGGAATGTTGAAGGATCTTGATGTTAAATACAAAGTAGATAAAGCCGATTTGGAAAAGGTTATCCGCAGAATTGAAAAAGATGAAAGTTTTGAGCTTGATGAGCTTCAAAAGGATGCAGTTATTGCAGCAGCGGAACGAGGTCTATTTGTTTTGACTGGAGGTCCTGGTACAGGAAAGACCACCACCATCACTACAATGATTCATATTTTTGAAGAGGAAGGATACAATATTTTCCTTGGGGCACCAACTGGACGTGCAGCAAAGAGAATGAGCGAAGCCACAGGCTATGAGGCTCGAACTATTCATAGAATGCTGGAGGTTTCTGGACGTCCAGGTGATGATGACGATACTGCAAGCTTTGTAAAGTTTGAGCGCAACGAGGAAAATCCGCTGGAGTGTGATGTTATCATAATCGACGAGATGTCTATGGTGGATGTTTCCTTGATGTATGCACTATTAAAGGCTATTTCCCCAGGTACAAGATTAATTCTTGTAGGTGATGTGCATCAGCTTCCAAGTGTAGGTCCTGGTAATGTGCTGAGAGATATTTTGGCATCGGAACAGTTCTGTTCTGTTACCTTGGAAAAGATTTTTAGGCAGGCCCAGGAAAGTGATATTGTCATGAATGCTCATAAGATACACAAAGGCGAACATGTCACTTTGGATAATAAATCAAAGGATTTCTTCTTCTTGAAAAGGGACAATGCTGACACAATTATTAATGTAATGCTTACTCTGGTGAAAGATAAAATGCCTAAATATGTGGATGCAGGTATCAGTGAAATTCAGGTGTTGACCCCTACGAGAAAAGGACTGATTGGTGTAGAGCGTTTGAATGGAATCCTGCAGCAGTTTTTAAATCCTCCAGACAAAGGAAAAAACGAGTGGAAAGGTGATACCCGTACTTTCCGTGAGGGTGATAAAGTCATGCAGATTCGAAATGACTATCAGCTTGAATGGGAAGTGAAAGGAAACTACAACATTACGCTGGAAAAAGGTCTTGGTGTATTTAATGGTGATGTAGGAATTATCAAAGAGATTAACGAGTGGTCAAAATCCATTACAGTGGAATTTGAAGAGGGAAGACAGGTTGTATATCCATTTGCAAGCCTAGATGAACTGGAATTGGCTTATGCCATTACAATTCATAAATCTCAGGGCTCTGAATATCCTGCTGTGGTAATGCCTATTATGGAAGGCCCAAGGATGTTGATGAACCGAAATATTCTCTACACTGCAATTACCAGAGCAAAAAAATGCGTCACCATGGTAGGCGACGCAGATGTTTT
>CAMJBT010000065.1 GCA_946403965.1 uncultured Pseudobutyrivibrio sp.
AGTAATGAACAAGACAGAATTAGTAGCAGCTATCGCTAGCAAGGCTAACATTTCTAAGAAGGACGCAGAAGCTTCTGTAAAGGCATTCACAGAGGTAGTAGCAGAAGAGCTTAAGAAGGGTGAGAAGATTCAGCTCGTTGGCTTCGGTACATTCGAAGTTTCTAAGAGAGCAGCTCGTACAGGTAGAAATCCACAGACAGGCGCTGAGATGAAGATTCCTGCATCTAAGGCTCCTAAGTTTAAGGCTGGTAAGGCTCTTAAGGATTCTATCAACTAATAACTTTTAGAATCATCTGGGGTTCGGATTTTCCGAACCCCTTTAATTATTCTAAGGATTCCTACCAGCTCAGATTGAGAAATAATGAGGTTGAAAAATGAGACTAGATAAATATTTAAAAGTTAGTAGATTGATAAAACGCAGGACGGTGGCTAATGAGGCATGTGACAGTGGGCGTGTTCAAATTAATGGAAAAGTGGCTAAAGCTTCCACAGATGTGAAGATTGGTGATATAATAGAAATAGCATTTGGAAATAAAAACGTTAAGGTTGAAGTTCTTGATATTCAGGAAACAACCAAAAAGGATGCAGCTGCAGAGCTTTTTAAGTATATTTAATTATGGCAAGAAACAGAAGAAAACCAGTAAGACGACGAAAGAAAACCTCCACAGGTAGAATATATGTTGCAGTCATTATGTTATTTATGATAGGCGTAATGACAGTGCAGATTGTGCGCCTCTACGACAAGAATGAGGAGCTTAAGAAAAAAGAAGATAGTCTTACCACAGAGTTGGACGAGGCCAACGAAAAAAGTCAGCAGCTTAAAGAACAGGAAGATTACGTCGGTACAGACGAATATATAGAAAATGAGGCTTCACAGAAGCTTGGGTTGACACATGACAATTGGATCATTTTTAAAGAAAAACAAGATTAAGGAGTTTCTTGAAAAAAATAATATGTTACTTAAAGGCGACAGGGTGGTCTTAGGTTTATCCGGAGGACCCGATTCTGTCTGCCTTTTTTTTGTTCTTCTTGGTTTGGCTCAGGAATACGACCTCAAAATCTACGCTCTCCATGTGAATCATTGCATTAGAGGTGTGGATGCAGATGAGGATCAGGCATACGTGGAAGAATTATGCAAGGAGTATCAGGTTCCACTTAGGTCCTTAAAAATCGACATTCCAGCACTCTGCAAAGAAACCGGACGGGGATTGGAAGAAGAAGCACGTATTGCAAGATATCAGGCTTTTGAAGAGTATGCTGCAGAACTTGATATTGATGATCGAATTACAAAGATTGCCATCGCTCATAATGCGGATGACAATGCGGAAACAGTTATTTTTCATATGGCCAGAGGTACAGGTCTTGATGGCATGTGTGGAATTGCAGCCACCAGGGGAAGAATTATACGACCACTCCTTCAGGTATCAAAGGCTGATATTTTGGAGTTTATCAATTCAAACGGGCTTGCTTATTGTGTAGATGAAACGAATTCTGATGTTGAATATGACAGGAATAGAATCAGACACAATATTCTTCCAGAGCTTCAGCAAATCAATCCTAAAGCTTTGGAGCATATATCAGATATGACAGCAAGGTTGTCTGAGGTTGCGGAATATATTTCTCTTGAAGCCAGAGGATTGTTGGAGATAGCAAAGGAAGACGGAAATTCGCTAAGAAAACGTGCTTTTGTTACTGCACCAAGGGTAATTGCCACTCAGGCTTTAAAGGAGTATCTTAGTCGTTTTATGCCACAACAGAAGGATGTTAGTGCTTCCCATATAGAGACTATTCTTGGACTTTTAAATGAGGACGGAGAACGTCAGGTGAAGCTGCCTTACAAAAAGACGCTCATCATTTCCTATGAAAAAATATATGTGATTGATGAAGATGAAAAAACGGATGAAGAAGGAGAGCCATTTCAGAATTTTTCCTACCGTGAATTCAACTATGAACAAGGTATGAATTACCCGGTGGAAACCTATACGAAATGGTTTGATTGTGATAGAATAACGGATAATGTTGTTATAAGAACCCGCGCTGAGGGGGATTATTTGACCATAGATTCTGCAGGAAATCACAAGTCCATACAGGACTATTTTGTAGATGAAAAAATACCGCGCCATTTGAGAGATGAAATACCTCTTGTTTGTGACGGTAGCCATGTTATGTGGGTGGTTGGATACAGAATCAGCGAATATTATAAAATTTCTAGTAATACCACTCGAGTATTAGAGATAATTTACGGAGGAACAGAAAATGAGTGAGAATATCAGAGTCCTTTTACCTGAGGATGAATTAGCAGCCCGTATTGCGGAGCTAGGAGCACAAATTAGCAAGGATTACGAAGGAGAATCAGTATTTTTAGTTTGTATCCTTAAGGGTGCTTCATTTTTTGCATGTGAGCTTGCTAAGCGTATTACCGTGCCAGTTATCATCGATTTCATGGCAACATCAAGCTATGATGGAGGCACAGTTTCTTCAGGCGTAGTTAAGGTGAAGAAGGACCTTGATTTAGATCCATCTGGTCAGAACGTTATTATCGTAGAAGACATTATTGATAGTGGAAATACTCTTAATTTCCTTGGTCAGCTTTTCAAGGAGCGTGGAGCAAAATCAGTTCGTATGGTTACAATGTTAGACAAGCCAGATCGTCGCGAGGTTGATGTACATGTTGACTATACAGGCTTTACAATTCCAGATCAGTTCGTTGTAGGATACGGATTGGACTATGACCAGAAATATCGTAATCTTCCATACATCGGTGTAGTTGAGCTAGACTAGGAGGTCGAGTTGAAGAAAAATAGAGCTTCGGGAATGATTATTTACGCCCTGTTTGTGTTTGTGGTTCTTGCAATTCTATACACAAGCATGGGAAATAGGTCTACTACTTATTCCATGAAACAATTCAAAAAGGCAATAGCTAGAGAAGAGGTGACTTCTGTCACTATCAATCAAAATGAGCAGGTGCCAACAGGTAGCGCTACCATTACACTCAAAGACAAAGACACTGCTACGCTTTATGTTTCAGATGTTAATAGTCTCCAGGCTATTTTGGAAGAAAACAACGTGGTTTATACACTTAATGATGTGCCACGTGATAGTTGGATTTCAGAATTATTGCCAATGTTGATTGTTCTTGGAGCAGTGTTCATTTTATTCATGATAATGATGAACGCCCAAGCCGGTGGTGGCGGTGGGGCAAATGCCAAGATGATGAATTTTGGTAAGAGCCGTGCCAAAATGACTAACAAAGAGGACATACACACTCGTTTTGATGATGTGGCAGGTCTTCAGGAGGAAAAGGAAGAGGTTGAGGAGCTTGTTGATTTCCTCAAGGACCCACATAAATATACAGAGCTTGGTGCTCGTATACCAAAAGGAGTTATTCTGGTGGGCCCTCCTGGAACAGGAAAAACTCTTCTTGCGAAGGCAATTGCAGGTGAGGCTGGTGTGCCATTCTTCTCTATTTCAGGTTCAGATTTTGTGGAGATGTTTGTTGGTGTAGGTGCCTCTCGTGTAAGAGACCTTTTTGCTGAAGCAAAGCATAATGCCCCATGTATCGTATTTATTGATGAAATTGATGCAGTTGCTCGTAGACGAGGAACTGGTATGGGCGGTGGTCATGATGAGCGTGAGCAGACTTTGAACCAGCTTCTTGTAGAGATGGATGGATTTGGAGTTAACGAGGGCATCATCGTGATGGCAGCCACAAACCGCGTGGATATTCTGGATCAGGCAATAATGCGTCCTGGTCGTTTCGACAGAAAGGTTTATGTGGGAAGGCCTGATGTTAAGGGCCGAGAGGAAATCCTCAAGGTTCATTCAGCAAACAAGGCTCTTGGTGAAGATGTTGACTTACATCAAATTGCCCAGACAACAGTGGGATTTACAGGAGCAGATTTAGAGAACCTTTTAAATGAAGCTGCCATTCTTGCTGCTGGCGAGAATCGTAAGTTTATTATATTAGATGATATCAAGAAATCATTTGTAAAGGTTGGTATCGGCAAAGAAAAGAAGAGCAAAGTTGTCTCAGACAAGGAAAAGAAAATTACAGCATATCACGAGGCCGGACATGCTATACTCTTCCATTTGCTTCCGGATGTGGGCCCTGTTTATTCAGTGTCTATTATTCCTACAGGTGCCAGTGCGGCAGGTTATACCATGCCTATCAATGAAAATGACGAAATATTCTACACCAAGGGTAAGATGACACAGGATATTATCGTTTCCCTGGGTGGTCGTGTAGCAGAAGAGATTATTTTTGATGATGTGACTACTGGAGCATCAAACGATATTAAGCAGGCTACACAGATGGCTAGAAATATGGTTACCAAATATGGATTCTCCAAGAATATTGGTATGATTCACTATGGTGACGAGGAAGAAGAAGTCTTTATTGGTCGAGATTTGGCTCATGCAAAGGCTTATTCAGATTCAACAGCTAAGGCAATCGACGATGAAGTTAAGCGTATAATCGACGAATGTTATGAAAAAGCTGTGAATATTCTGCGACAGAATGAAACAATCCTACACAAATGTGCTAATCTATTAATAGAGAAAGAAAAGATTAATAGAGATGAGTTTGAAGCGCTGTTTGAAAATAGCGAGGAATAGCTTATTTCCTAAGGAATTCGCTGTCGAAAAGAAATATTTGAAGGGAAATGTGCAACATGCACAAAAAATGTATATGGGATTTGGCATATTTGTGCACACTTAAGTGTTGCACCGCCATATAATAAACATCGTAAAAACCCCCCAATACATTATATAATTTTTACTAACCCCATAGTAAAAATACCTTCTCCTAAAAAGACAGCGTTCGTTGCTGTCTTTTTTACTATCTAAAAATATATTTTAAGGTTACTGCTTTTTCACTGTAAACTATCGCTAACATAAGGGGTGCTCAATGAACATTCACGCAATATATTCGGACGGAACAGCAGAATACAGATATCCGGTGGAGCCAGACGAGAATTCGCTGGTTACTATCAGCATCAGAACATATCATCAAGAGGATATTCAGGTCTTTCTGATGTCTAAAACGGATAACCTTAGTGTTAGAATGCACTTGGACAGGACACGCGGCGAATTTGATTTCTATTCTTGCGCGGTTAAGCTCCATGAAAAAGAATTTCGATATTATTTTGAACTCGTATCAGGCCTTGATCATTACTACTATGACAGGGTTGGACTGTGGCGTGATTATCGCGAACACTACGAGTTTTCAATTATGCCAGGCTTTTCCACACCAGCATGGGCAAAGGGTGCGGTTATGTACCAAATCCTTGTGGATAGATTCTGCAATGGCGACCCAACAAACGATGTTTTAACAAATGAATATCACTATGTAGGAGCTCCTGTTCAGCGTGTTACTGATTGGGAGTCTAAGCCTGCAAATCTTGATATAGGACGTTTTTATGGTGGAGATTTAGAAGGTGTACGCCAAAAACTACACTACCTAAAGAGTCTTGGAGTGGAGGTTATTTATTTCAATCCACTTTTTGTATCTCCTTCAAACCATAAATATGATACGTCGGATTATGACTATATAGATCCTCACTTTACTGTTATTAAAAATGATGGAGGAGAATGCCTAGATCCATCAGATTATGACAATTCTCATGCTACAAAGTATAAGCGCAGGGTAACAAATAAAGAGAATCTTGAGGCAAGCAATAAGTTTTTCGCGGATTTTGTAAACGAAGCCCATCAAAAAGGTATTCGTGTGATTATAGATGGCGTGTTTAACCATTGTGGCTCTTTCAACAAGTGGTTAAACCGTGAAAAGATTTACTCAAAAGAGGAAGGGTATGCTCCAGGCGCCTACGAGAGCAAGGAAAGCCCATATAACAATTTCTTCAAGTTTTATGAAGATAGCTGGCCAGACAACAAGAGCTATGATGGCTGGTGGAGCCATGACACCTTACCAAAGCTTAACTATGAGCAATCGAAGGAATTATATAACTACATTTTAGGAATTGGTAAAAAATGGGTTAGCGAGCCATATAATTGCGATGGTTGGCGTCTTGATGTTGCAGCTGATTTGGGGCATTCGGAGGAGTTTAACCACAAATTCTGGCATGACTTTAGGGATGCTGTGAAAAGCGCTAATCCTAATGCTATTATTTTGGCAGAGCATTATGGAAATCCTGCTGCTTGGCTTCAAGGGGATCAGTGGGATACTGTTATGAACTATGATGCGTTTATGGAGCCTCTAACCTATTTCCTTACAGGTATGGAAAAGCACTCAGACGAGTTTCAGCCTAGTGCACTAGGTGATGGAGAGCGCTTTAAGAATACAATGCTTCATTTTATGGCAAGACTAAAAACTCCATCCTTGTACTGCGCTATGAACCAGCTTTCAAATCACGATCATTCGCGTTTCCTTACAAGGACTAACCATACAGTAGGAAGAATTGCTACAAAGGGTGCTAGCGCGGCAGATGATGGCGTGTCCATACCAGTTATGAAGCTGGCTGAGATGATACAGTTTACCTGGCCTGGTGCACCAACTCTGTATTATGGTGATGAGGCTGGTGTATGTGGATTTACAGATCCGGATAGTCGTCGTACATATCCTTGGGGAAAGGCTAATTACGACTTAATTGATTACACCAGAGATATGATTATGATTCACAAACAGAGTCATGCCATAAAGGAAGGCTCTTTCAGATTTTTGAATTGTGGTCAGGGTTATATTAGCTACGGCAGATTCACAAGTAACGAGCAGCTCATTATTGTGATTAATTCAAATGGTCATGATATTGAGGTTGATGTTCCGGTATGGATTGTTGGAGTACCTCTTAATTGTCAAATGGAAAGATTGATTTTGAGTAATGAGGTTGGGTATTCTATCATGCCGACCGATATAACTATTGAGGGTGGAAATCTTCATCTTTCAATGTCCGCCTATTCGGGCATAGTGTACAAAAGAATATAAAACATATAGGGAATCCTACTAATTTACAATGATTGCTTATCATAGTATAGTCATTGTAAGGATTGGACTATAGGCCACAATACCTTGGTTAGCAATGTATGGGGAGAGATATTATGGCGAAGGATTTTACAAAGCATGAAGAAATCGACATGCAGGCACTTGAAGATCGACATAAAGAGTTGGAAAAAGCATGGAACGATTTATTAAAAGAAAAAAGAGAAGTAGAGGCTAGAATTCATTCACTGGAGCAGCAGGAAAAAACATTTAACCTGAAATGGGATATGTTGATTCGTGAAACCCAAAGGCTCGCAGACGAAAAGAAGCAGTTTGAACGCAAGAAGAAATTCTATGAGCAGGTTGAGTCTAGTTCTCTTGAAATGTACCACGAAGAGGAAAAGTCTGTCCAAGGAGAGATGTTTTTTTCTGGTGTTTCAACACAAAAGGCTCTCAAAAAGCGTTACAAGGATTTGATAAAGATTTATCATCCTGATAGTGAGTCAGGCGATACAGCAACAATTGCTGAGATAAATCGAGAGTATGAGGATCTTAAGGCAAATATGAGTTGAATAATATTGAAAAATACAGTATACCGACCTTCAAAAGTTAGAGTCAAAATCTAATAATTGGGGTCGGTATTTTTTATGATGGAATTTACTGTGTCCTATGACATTGCTCATAAAGCAAGCAATTTTGTGAAAAAACTGTGTATTAAAAAGCATAGTTCACAAAAGAGGTGTGTATTTATACTATATTCTTCTAATTTACAAGATTAGAAATTCTATTGTATAATCATTAAAGTTGTGACAAATTTCAATAATTTAAATGTAATTACGGAATTGAAGTATTAGAGGGAGAAAAACAATGTCATTCAAATACACATGTCAGGATACATCAGACATGCGGACATTCAACCAGAGACAGAGAGACTTAGAAAAAGCATGGAATGATTTGCTGATGGAGAAGCGTGATGTAGAAGCACGTAGATATTATCTTGAAAAGGAAGAATCAGTATTTGCCATGAAATGGGATATGCTGGTTAGAGAAACCAAACAGCTTGCTGTTGATAAAAAGCAGTTTGAACGCAAGAAGAAGTTCTACGAGTATGTCAATTCAAACGCTTACGATTCAAAATACGAAGATACAGATACATACGAAAAAGAAGATAAAGAGAAAAAAATAGTTCGAGGAGATATGTTCTTCTCGGGTGTTACCACACGAAGCGAGCTTCGAAAGCGCTATAGAGATTTGATAAAAATTTATCATCCAGACGGCGCTGCTGGAGATACTGCCACAGTTGCGGAAATCAACCGTGAGTATGAGAATCTTAAGGCACAGATGTACTAAAATATTCTTTTCATATCAGATGGCAATTCAGCTATAAACTCCATAGCTTCGCCAGTGATTGGGTGCTTAAAGCTGATTTTGTGGGAATGTAGAGCGTGTCTGTTTATCAGCTCAAAATCTGGATTATATATTTCATCCCCTATAAGTGGATGACCGATATACTTAAAATGAACACGAATTTGATGGGTGCGACCTGTTTCAAGATGTATTGAAACAAGGCTGTGCCCATTTTTTTCGTCTATGACGTTATAATGAGTTATTGCATGTTCGCCATTTTCAAAATCAACCTGTCTAGTGATATTTATGTTGTCTACACGACCAATTGGTGCATCTATAGTTCCGGTTTTGACCTCCAGTGACCCTTTTACAATTGCATAATATTCCCTATGAAATTCTCTATTTCTTACCATAGTTGAAAGTATATTGGCACTCAAAAGATGTTTTGAGATAACGGTAAGTCCAGAAGTGTTTCTGTCTAGCCTGTTGGCACATCTAAATACAAATGCTTTTCCCTGCTCTTCAAAGTAATAAGCCAGACCATTGGCAAGAGAATCTTGATAGTGATTACGACTAGGATGTATAGAAAGCCCAGCAGGTTTGTTAACAACCATAATATCATCGTCTTCGTATACAATATCTAAATCCATTTTTACAGGAGGAATCATTTCTGAGGAATGATCTTCACAAATATTTACACTAAGATTATCGCCAGCCTTTAGCTTGTGGTTCATATGTACCCAGATGTTGTCCAAAACAACATTGTTTGGCATCTTTTTTATAGCAGTAATATTTGAAGATGAATATCCCTTAGATTTCAGAAATTTCTCTATTGTAAAACCATCATATTCAATTGGGATTGTGTATTCTAGTGTTCTATTCATAACAAAAAGTCTAAAGGCTATTTTTTTATAAGTCAACAATAGAACTGTAATTAAGCTAACTAGAAACTTTCGGGGTAAGCAGAGAATTTCCCGGTAGATACATGTAAATACCTAGGTACAGCTCTCATCAAAACAAAAGATTATAAGAAAAAGGATCAACGTTAAATGAGGGGCCTCATTACGTTGATCCTTTTTTGAAGGAGAATAAAGTAAATATATAGTGAAGATGAAAAGAAATTATTTCATTGTAGCAACAACTTTAACTGTTTTTGCGCTATCATCAAATGGAATGATGTTACCTTCAATTTCTTTGCCATCTACAAGCAAGCTTGCAACACCCTTTTGTACTTTATTAGGGTTTTTAATTTCAATGTTGTATGTTACACCACGATAGACACGTGTTACATTGAAATCACCAAACTCTGCAGGAATACAAGGGTTAACCGACAGGCCCTTAAGGGTTGGATAAATTCCTAATATGTACTGAGAGATGTTTGTAAATGTCCAGGCTGCAGTACCTGTAAGCCAACTGTTCTTGGCCTCGCCGTGGAATTTGGCATCCGCACCAGCTACCATCTGCGAATAAACGTATGGTTCTGTTCTATGTATTTCAGAAATATCCTCTATATATGATGGACAAGTCTTTTTGTAAACTTCAAAAGCTCTATCACCACGTCCTATGCAGGTTTCAGCAATAGAAATCCAAGGGTTATTGTGACAGAAGATACCTGCATTCTCTTTGTATCCAGGTGGGTATGATGAAATTTCACCAAGCTCGAGATGGTATCTTGTATAGGCCGGTTGAAGAATCATAACACCATATTTTGTGTCTAACTTTTCTTTTACTGAATCCAGGGCCTTCTTTGCATTTCCATCTTCTACACCAACACCAGCCATTACACACATGCCTTGTGGCTCGATATAGATTTGGCCTTCCTCGCATTCCTTAGAGCCAACCTTGTGGCTATAAGCATCATATGCACGAATAAACCAATCTCCGTCCCAACCATCCTTTTCAATGGCTGCTGTCATTTTGTCAACCTCAGCTAAAACTCTATCAGCTTCAGCGTTATCTCCCATAAGCTTGCATAAATCAGCATACTCGCGGCCATATTTTACAAACATACCTGCGATGAATACAGATTCTGCAACAGGTCCCTCGCTAGGACCAAAGCACTGGAAGCTTTCTCCAGGATGCTCAGAGAAGCAGTTAAGATTCAAGCAGTCATTCCAATCTGCACGACCAATCAGTGGAAGGTCATGCGGACCTTTGTGATTAACAATATAGTCAAATGAACGCTTTAAGTGTTCCATAAGACTTGTGGCAACAGACATATCATTGTCGTATGGAACAGTTTCTTCCAGGATAGATGTGTCACCTGTCTCACGAATATAAGCACTTGTTCCTGCGATGAGCCAAAGTGGATCATCATTAAAGCCGGAGCCGATATCAGAATTTCCCTTCTTTGTAAGAGGTTGGTACTGATGATAAGCTGAACCGTCCTGGAATTGAGTTGATGCGATATCGATAATTCGTTGACGAGCTCTATCTGGGATAAGATGAACGAATCCAAGTAAATCCTGACAAGAATCTCTGAATCCCATTCCGCGACCGATTCCAGACTCATAATAAGATGCTGAACGTGACATGTTGAAAGTAACCATACATTGATACTGATTCCAAATATTTACCATACGGTTAACATGTTCATCTTTTGACTCGATGTGGAACTTCGCAAGAAGACCGTCCCAGTAATTGCAAAGCTCTGATAGAGCAGCATCAAAAGCTTCTACAGTCTGATATTTTGCAAGAAGAGCATTGGCTTTCTTCTTGTTGATTACGCTAGGAGCTTCCCATTTGTCATCTTCGGCATTTTCAATATATCCAAGGGTGAATACAAATGTTTTTGATTCACCAGGGTTAAGGCTGATGTTTATCTGGTGTGAAGCGATTGGGTACCAGCCAGAGCAAATAGTACTGTTAAGTTTTCCGGCAATTACAGCGGCTGGTCTATCAGGTCCATTGTAAAGACCTCTGAATTCATCACGGCTTGTTTCGAAAGCATCAATCTTTGAATTTACAGAGTATACAGCATAGTGATTACGACGTTCTCTATACTCAGTTTTGTGGTAAATTGTAGAATCAACAACTTCAACTTCACCTATTGAAAGGTTTCGCTGGAAGTTTTTCATATCATCATCGGCGTTCCATAAGCACCATTCAACATAAGAGAAAAGCTGAATGTCTTTTTTTGAAGAGCCATTGTTTGTAAGTGTAATTTTTGTAAGTTCTACAGGATCATCTATAGGAACGAAAGTGATGAGTGCTGCTTCTATATCATTCTTTGAACCTGTAAATTTACTGTAGCCAATTCCGTGACGGCACTCGTATGAATCTAGTTCAGTCTTTGTAGGCTGCCAACCAGGATTCCAAATTGTATCGCCATCTTTTATATAGAAGTACTTACCATTTGTATCTGGTGTTGTATCGTTGTAACGATATCTTGTCATGCGAAGAAGCTTTGCATCTTTATAGAAGGTATATCCTCCGCAAGTGTTTGAAAGTAATGTAAAGAAATCCTTGCAGCCTAAATAGTTAATCCAAGGCAAAGGAGTCTTTGGGGTTGTGATGACATATTCTTTGTTTTTATCATCGAAAAATCCGAATTTCATATGTTCCTCCCTGACATAATAAAAGTTGAATAATAGTAATTGAACAATTACTTAAAATAGTGGCACTCGTAAACGATTAAGTTGAAGAGAGAGATTGTAGTGCCACTATATGCTCATATGGAACCGTAAACGTTTAAGTGAATAGGCATACTAATTCCACCTAAAGAATAACATATGTGGCTTAAAATGCAATTAGGGACTTTAAAGTTTGGCAATTTTATACTAAAATATAACACGAAACTCTCACGAAAAGCCAAATTTTCGAAAAAAACTTGTAGACAAACTTAAAAGGTGTTATTTTTAAGTTGCGAAAACGATTAAGGGAGTTAATACATACATCAGGGAGAGAGCAATGGTTTCATTGAAAGACATTGCATCAAAATGTGGGGTGTCTATAGCAACAGTAAGTAAAGCTTTAAATGACCACAGTGACATTGGTGCAGAAACAAAGGTGAGAATTCGCAATGCTGCAAAGGAAATGGGATATGTTCCAAACGCTGCAGCAAAATCCATGAAAACAAATCGTACTCATAATATTGGAGTCCTGTTTATGGATGATGCAAACAGTGGTTTGACACACGATTTCTTCGCAGGAGTTCTCGAAAGCTTCAAAAAAGAAGTTGAAAAAGAGGGGTATGATATAACTTTCATATCAAACGACAGAAGTAGACCAGGGCGGGCAAGCTATTTAGAGCACGCAAGATACAGAAGGTTTGACGGGGTGATAATAGCAAATGTGCACTTCGACGATCCTGAAGTAGTAGAGCTAGTGAAAAGCAATATCCCAGTGGTTACAATCGATCATATCTATAATGAAACAACCACTATTCTTTCAGATAACGTAAGTGGAATGTCAGATTTGGTGGATTTTGTTGTAGCTGCTGGCCACAGGAAGATAGCTTATATACACGGCGTTGAGTCTTCCACAACCAATTTGAGATTGGTCACCTTCAATAGAAAGCTTGAAGAACATGGGATAGAGATTCCTGAGGAATATATTAAAGAATCTCCATATAGAGATACTCATGGGGCATATGAGAAAACTTTGGAATTGCTTAAACTTAGAACTCGTCCAACATGCATTTTCTATCCAGATGATTATGCAACATATGGAGGAATGAGAGCTATAGCTGAGCGAGGATTGAAAGTGCCGGATGATATTTCGGTAGTGGGCTTCGATGGCATAAAGGTTGCAAGACACATCAGACCAAGACTTACAACCTACAGACAGAATACAGATGAGCTTGGAACATTAGCTGCAAAGAATCTTGTGGATTTAATCGAGAGACCAAAAACTACATTGGTTCAACAGATAGTTGTTAAAGGAAAGCTTTTGGAGGGGGACACTCTAAAGAAACTTAATTAGGCATTTAGTTGAGGAATCAACTTTTTATAAATGCAATAACTATTATTATAAGGCGAAAGCCTAGAAAAGAATTTGGGAGGAACAAAAAGATGAAAAGAAGATTGGTGAGTTTGCTAGCAATAGCAACAATGACCACAACAATGTTCGCTGGATGTGGTGGCGCAAGTGACAGTAGTGATGCAACAGAAGAGAAAACACCTGCTACAACAGAGGAAATTGATGCAGAAGCAGCAGCGGTAGAGCTTCCAGAGGACACAGGTAAAGTTCTTAATATTCACTGTTGGAATGATGAGTTCAAGTCAAGAATGAAAGATCACTATCCTGGATATGAAGAAGTTGATGCTACACATGGTAAGATTGGTGATGTTGAGGTAGTTTGGACAATGACACCATCTACAGACAATGCATATCAGAATAATCTTGATGATGCACTCCTTAAGCAGGCAGATGTTTCTGACGATGAGAAGGTTGACCTTTTCTTAGTAGAAGCTGACTACGCACTTAAGTATGTTGATGAGGACGTTACTCTTGCATTATCAGATCTTGGTATTACATCTGATCAGCTTTCAGATCAGTACAAATATACACAGAGCATCGTAACAGATAGCACTGGAAAGCTTAAAGGATCTTCATGGCAGGCTTGCTCTGCTGGTCTTATCTACAATAGAGAAGCAGCAAAAGAAGTTCTTGGAACAGATGATCCTGAACAGGTACAGGCAGCTGTAGCTGATTGGGATAAGTATAATGAGACAGCAAAGAAGATTGCTGATGCTGGTTATACAATGTGTTCTGCAATGGATACATATCGTGTTTATTCTAACAATGTATCTGGACCATGGGTACAGGATGGAAAGATTGTTATCGACCCTAATATTGATAAGTGGATTGATGATTCAAAGGCTCTTGTTGATGCAAAGATTGAAGATACAGATGATCTTTGGAGTGATGACTGGGGCAAAGGAAAGAATCCTGAAGGAAAGGTATTCTGCTACTTTGGACCAGCTTGGTTCTTCAACTTCTGCCTTAACGCTGATGACCCAGCTTCAATCGCAAGCAAGGGTGGTTGGGGATATTGTGTAGGACCACAGTCTTATTACTGGGGTGGTACATGGCTCTGTGCAGCAACAGGTACAGACAATGCTAACCTTGTAAAAGACATCATCCTTACAATGACAACAGACCAGAAGGTTCTTAAGGAAATTGCAATGCAGGATCAGGATTGTGTAAACAGCAAGACAGTTCTTGCAGACCTTGCAGGATCAGATGATGGTAACATCGCTCTTCTTGGCGGACAGAATCCATACAAGCAGCTTGCAGATGGTGCTGAGAAGGTAGATCTTTCAAATCTTTCTAAGTATGATCAGGGTTGTACAGAAGAGTTAGAAAAAGCAATGAAGAATTACTTCCTTGGTAATGCAACAAAGGAAGAGGCTATTGATGCATTCAAGAAGGCTGTAACAGAAAAATATCCAGATGTAAAAGCAGAATAATAGCTGGATATAAAATTACTAATAAGCGGGGGCGTGTGGGATTTCCTATGCGCCCCATATTAAAGAAATAAAAAGGGAGCGCTTATGAACAAGAAAAGTAAAGTAGTTCGATATAACAAGTGGGGATATATCTTTTTGTCACCCTTTATTGTTATATATTTGATATTCCAGATGATTCCGCTGGTAACAACTATATATAATTCCTTCTTTGAAAATTATCTTTCTGGATTATCCAAGGTGGGACCGAATTTTATAGGACTTCAGAATTACGTAACAATTTTAACTAATGGTGATTTGCCTACTTACTTTAGCAATACTATGATTATGTGGGCGATGGGTTTTGTGCCACAGATAGTTCTTTCACTTCTTTTAGGTGCGTGGTTTACAGATCCATCTCTTAGATTGAAATGTCAGGGATTCTTTAAGACTGTAATTTACTTGCCAAACTTAATTATGGCATCTGCTTTTGCAATGTTATTCTTTACATTATTTTCGGATTCCGGTCCAATAAACTCCATGTTAATGCAGATGGGAGTATTGAGTGAGGCTTATAAATTCATGAGCAATGTTTGGTCGGTACGCTCTTTGGTAGCTACAATGAACTGTCTCATGTGGTTTGGAAATACGACAATTCTTCTGATGGCTGGTATGATGGGTATCGATCCATCGTTGTTTGAGGCAGCACAGGTTGATGGTGCTACAGCTACTCAGATTTTCTATAAGATTACATTACCTCTGCTTAAGCCTATCTTAATATATGTAATGATTACTTCATTAATTGGTGGATTACAGATGTTTGATGTTCCTCAGATTTTGACAAACGGAACAGGTGACCCAATGCGTTCATCAATGACACTTATTATGTATTTGAATAAACATTTATATAGTAAGAACTTTGGTATGTCGGGTGCGCTTTCTGTTTATCTGTTTATAATTACCGGTATTTTAAGCTTGATTGTTTACAGATTCACAGCCAGAGAGGAAAAGTAATCGATTTATTTATATAAGAAATAGAGAGGATAATAATATGGCAGAAAAAAACAATAACACGAGGCAACTTGGCGGTGGTGCCTCTATACATGCTAGAAGAGCTGTGGCATATATAGTGTTGGCAATCATTTCCTTTGTATGCTTATTCTGGTTTTATGTATTGTTTATCAATGCTACACGAAGCAATTCGGAATTGAGCTTAGGCTTCACTCCTTTTCCAAGTAAGTTTTTGTCTACGAACTGGACAAATTTAAAAAATGGTGAGTTGCCTATTTTTACTGGAATGCTCAATTCGCTTATAATTGCTATTCTTACAGCAACATTTGCAACATACTTTTCAACAATGACAGCATATGCAATTCATGCGTACGATTTTAAGTTGAAAAAGTTTATGTTTACATTTATATTAGCGGTAATGATGATTCCTACACAGGTTACTGCACTTGGTTTTATCAAGTTAATTCAGAATATTGGTTTGGATGATAGTGCTATTCCACTTATTATTCCTGCAATTGCATCACCAGCAGTATTCTTCTATATGAAGCAATATATGGATTCGACCTTGCCATTGTCTTTAATAGAAGCAGCTCGAATCGATGGTTCTGGTGAATTCAAAACCTTTAACAGTATTGTTGTTCCACTTATGAAGCCGGCTATTGCTGTTCAGGCAATCTTCAGCTTTGTAGGTAGCTGGAATAATTACTTCACTCCAGCGCTTGTTCTTCATGATGCAAAAAAGAAAACATTACCTATATTAATTGCTCAATTGCGTAACGCGGATTATTTGAAGTTTGATATGGGACAGGTATACATGATGATTGCGTTCTCTATTTTCCCTGTGATCGTTGTTTATCTACTTCTTTCAAGATATATCGTTGGTGGCGTAACATTAGGTGGTGTTAAAGGCTAACGAGTAATTTGCGAAAGCTTGCATTAAAAATGAATACCATAACGGGCCCTTGTAAAAGGGAATTTGCATGGGCCCTTCTTTTCTGTAATTTTATTAGTGGGAAAGAAGGTTGTAAAAAGACTTGACAGTTTTTGAGTCGTGTGATAAATTTAGCTAGCGACTAAGAAAAGCAGGTCTTTTTTTTATGCTC
>CAMJBT010000066.1 GCA_946403965.1 uncultured Pseudobutyrivibrio sp.
CTTCTAGTTTTGCTACTGCTTCATCAGGTGTAGTGACACCCCACATCTGATAGAATGTGTTCATATTAAAAGGCAGATTATATAACTTGCCTTTGAAATTAGCTACTGGACTATTAGTGTAACGATTGAACTCGACTATAGAGTTTACAAAATCCCATACTTGCTTGTTAGAAGTGTGGAATATATGTGCACCATACTTATGAACGTTGATTCCTTCTATGTTTTCACAGTATACATTTCCTCCTAAGTGTGTACGTTTGTCTATAACTAGGCATTTCTTTCCAGCCTTTGTGGCACAGTAAGCAAATGTTGCCCCATAAAGACCAGAACCAACAATAAGATAATCGAAATATTTCATTTCAAGAATTGAATTTGAATATTTTTTTTATTGTTTCAATTCTATTTTTCTTAAATTCTTCTTGTTTTTTTTTCCTCAATGAAGGAAGATATTCTTGATATGATTTTTTAGTATCGAAAAGAACTTCATCTCCATGAAGGCTTGAATAATGTATTGGTGTCATATAATCATCACCATATTGTTTCCTTAATACTTTATCATAATCAATAGGAACAGGAATCTCAATATTTTCAAAGGGTAGAATGATGGTTTCTCTATACCATTCTTTTTTTTTGGTAGTTTTTGAAGCATTGTTTCTGTCAAAAGCTGGACATCCAAAATAATCGGAATCCTGCCAATGGCATTCTCTAAACAATTCTTCATATTCATGAAATAATGATAATGTTTGATTTGTGTATTTCAGGTAAAGATAACGCAATCTGCTTAAGACATTTTTCGGATTTGAAAAGAAAGAAAAAGTATAATTACAAAAACCTAAAATATGTTCAATTTTATCCGCTCTCTTTAATTTTTTCTTCCATTTTTCATCTAATATATTTGGTATGGAATCATAGCAAAATATATCTACAAAAATGCCTTGATGAAAATGTTTGAAGTAATCGTAGGATAAAATAGCTGTAGTGTTGTCTAATCTCAATTGAGCATGACCTCGGTAATATTCAGTGTCTGTATATGCGCATTGGAAAAAATAAGGTTTCTTAAATTCTTTTTCAGAAAGAGATACAAGTTTATCATAATCTTCTCGTGGCATTAGCAGATCAATGTCATTGTCCCAAGGAATATATCCATGATGTCTGACAGCACCTAAGAGAGTTCCTCCATCTGCCCAAATTCGGAGATTATTTTTTTTGCATACATCCAAAATATATTTGGTCATTTGTAGTTGCAATGACCATATTTCCTTCATTTTTGGAGTAATAGTATAACCAAGTCTTGTTTCTTCATTTAAATTCATAAGTAATTCTTTAATTTAATAACTTCATTAATAAGGCAATTTTCCACTTTAAATATCTTGTAAGACCAAGAATCCTAAAGGAATAAGACTCTAGGAGAAAAGAATAAGATAGTTTGTGAATATTATTTTCTTTTAAAATATCCGAAATCCATGCACAACTCATAAAAGCATGTGTACGAGCTTTTTCAATGGTGGCTTTTGGCAAATGATTTTTATAAAGTCTTTCTAAAATCAAAAGATGAGCGTCTAAGTTAGTAAAAAGTCTTTTATTGAATTTCTTATTTAAACTACCTAGTGCACTGTCATGATTTTGTCTGTAATAATAAATCACTTTATTAGCATATCCTACAAGGCCATTTGATGCACAAAGATAATCGATAAGAAACAATCCGTCTTCCTTAAAGAAAATGTCTTCCCTAAATTTTAATTGATTATAGTTTATTATGGACTTTTTGAAAAGTCTGTTCACCATATATCGTTGCCAATCAGGTTTTTCATAATCCAGAAAGTCAAGAATACTATCATTTAGATTCTTAATTTCTTCTTTTATTGGAAGAACAGTTATTTCCTTTTCTTTTGTAACGTTGATATATTTAAAACCACCTACAGAACAATCTGCTATACCTTGCATAGCATAGTATAGGGTTTCTAGATAAATGTTTTCTATGATATCATCTGCATCAATAAAACATATATAGTCTCCAGAGGATTTATCTATCCCATAATTGCGTGCAGAACTAACTCCTCCATTTTGTTTAAGATAATAATGAATTCGATTATACTTTTTAGAATAATAATCAATTAATTCTCCAGTCTTATCAGTACTTCCATCGTTTACGATAATTATTTCATAATTATCATATGTTTGAGCTAATACACTATCAATGCATTGTTTTATGTACTTTTCGGCATTAAATACAGGGATTACAATTGATATTAAAGGATTCATCATCAATATGAATTATCTATACTTCAGATATTGTTTAGCGATAGGATAAGTTAATAAATGGGGAATGTATTTAAATATGTAATACATTATTCTATCATAATAATTGATAGATGATAAGCATCTTTTTTCTAGTCTTTTTTGTATTTCGCCTTTATAATAATCTCTGCGCAGTTTTTCATCTTTTTTACCTAAATAACAGTGTTCCATCATCGTAAAACCAAAGAAAATCAATCTTTCGAACTTAAGATTATGCATATTATTCTTAAAGAAAATCTCAAAAATTTTATCTCTTGTCGTAATAATTCCCTCAGGTGTACATTTATATTTGATTACAGCTATAACACCATAATTTTGGTGAAAAATATAATTTGAATCTTCTATATTACAAAGTCTTAAACCTCTAATTTTAATCAAAAATTCATAATTAAAAACTGTATCTTCACCATATTTTAGTGTATTATCAAATCTTTGTTTGTTACTTTCTATAACAGATCTTCTAAAGAATTTTCCCCATGGACATCTACAGATATCCATATTTGCCATTTTATCCCAATATTTTTTGATTTCTTCCCAATTATATAAAACTGTATCTTTCTCGTAAGTGTTGATCTCGTTAGGAAGACCATTGTCCCAAACTGTTCTCCATTGCGTAAAAACCCAGTCAATGGAATTATCAGAGCAATATTCAAGAATTTTTAGGAAATTAGGTTCAATCCAATCATCAGCATCAAGGAATGTCATCCATTCTCCTTCAGCAATTTCAAGACCGGTATTGCGAGCAGAACTTACACCTCCATTTTTTTTGTGAATGACTTTGATACGAGAGTCTTTTTCTGCATATTGGTCGCATATTTCACCTGTTCTGTCTTTACTACCATCATTGACAAGTATGAGTTCATAATTTTGGAAAGTCTGCTTTAAAACAGATTCAATACACCTTTTAGCAAACTTTTCAGCATTATATAGAGGAACAATAACAGATACCTTTATATTATTCATAAATAATGATTACAAGTATTTGTATTCTTCTTCACCCAATATTGCATTAATTATATTTTGGCAAGCAGTTTTTCCATTGGGAGGAAGTAAACATTCGTTATAGAATTGTTCTCTTTTCATACGCATAGGATCTTTGTCTTCGATCACATTTTGTATGAATTTTTCTATTTCATTTTTATTAGAAGCTTTATAATGTAGATCAAAAGCTTTTGTGGCAAATGTATTTAAGCAATCTGCATGATGTTCATCTTTAATAAGATAAAGGACAGGATTAAGTGTATAATGATATTCTATAGTAAATGAAGCACAATCGTGAATCATTGCATCGGAATATTTAAACAGAGCTTCATATCTGCCCAATTCCAATTGAGTATTAGGTAAAGATGCCCATTGTTGATAATAATGATTTGTGCGCTCTTCTCCCCACACAGTAACAAGATTTTTATACAAAAGAGGATGAGGCTTAAATGCCCATTGAACCTTGTTTTTGTATTTCATAGCAAATTCAAGCATGGCATCTGCATTACTTAAGAAAGTAGAGAATTCTATGCCATCGAAATGAATATCACCAATTGTATGATGTGGTGCGTAAATTATTCTTTTAAGCTGGCCTAATTGTTTCCAAGGATCATCAAAATCAGATTTTGGTTTTAAGAGCATATCCTGGATAGGCATTCCCGTAACAACTATATTTTTACCTTTATTCTTCATCAATGGCCGACGGCATTGAGCTGACATCTCATTTTCGTAGTATATTTGCCATGCAAAATTGTATAAACCAACATTAGTGGCAAAGTCTAGTTCTACTGAATTAAAGGCATAATAAACATAGCAGAATAGCGCATTCCAATGTCGATCATAACGAATATCTTCGTTGTATGCAGAATAATAAGGCTTTTGATAAAAGATAATATCTGGTTGAATCTCTTCGCTTATAGTTCTACCAAAGATACTTTTCCATTCGTATTTTTTTTTGTTTAAATAATCTTCCAATGGTTTTCTAAAAGAAGCATCTTCAGGAGAAGTAGTAACACCCAAAACTGGTTCAAAACGCGGATGTTGTAGCATAGCAAGATAAAGTATCTCAGTTTTCCAAGGTCCTAATTCTGTTAATACAAATAATACTTTAATCTTATCTTTCTTACGTATTTTTCTTATTTTTTGAGATTTCCTTAAAAGATAACAAGTAGCAATAATCTTTTTTATGAGATTATTTAGTGTAGCTTGAGTATGTTCTAAAGAATCAAAGGATTTCATAAAAAAAGAAATATAAAAAATAATAAATCAAAAGATTATTTAAATAGATTTCTTTTCCAAAGAATAAAATATTTCTTTATAGTCTTTAGCCAAAAGATGAATTCTGGCTTACGGTCATGTTTACATTTGATAGCACTGACATCTGAGGATTTAAATATGGAGAAAAATTCATGATTTGTTAGGTGTCCTTCAAACCAGTTTTCAGTGCATATTCTTTCATTTAAATAGGTTACAGAACTTGTTATTTCCTTTCTCAATCCATCTATATTTTTTCCTAAAAGGGATTTTATATGCATTTCTGGAAGATTGACACCTTGGCTTATTACAGCAAATCCTGAACCTCCAATCCTGAGATTAAGTTCTCCAAAATAATACAATCCTTCACATCGATAGAAATCTATATCGAACATTCCGACGAAACCAATTTCTCGAATATATAGCTCAAATAATTTAATCAAATCTTCGTATCCATTGCAAGGCATCACCTTTCCTTGAAGAGCAATACCCCTGTCAGATCCTTTAGCCATCGACAATATTTCCATCACTGCTGGGATAATGACATTCTTACCATCACTGACACCCACTACGGCGTATTCTTTCTCTATTTCCTTGTAGTCTTCGACCATCAGGGTGAGGTTTTCATACATCTGGCATAAATAATCCAAAACCTCACGCAGCTCATGTTCGTTTTCGCATCGATGTAACGTATGTTTATATCCAGAAGTAAATGATCTTGTCTTAGTAAAACATGGATAATGCACATCAGCAGGTATTTCATAGGTTCTATTGACAATTTCAATATCGATAGAAGCAGCTACGTTCATACCTACTAACTGAGCCAACTTTTTTTGTTTTTCTTTATTCATCCATTCCACAACGGCGCCTTGGCTGTGATGAATGTGCTGGAAAAGAAAATGAGGCTTTAATAATTCAAGATTCTTATCCAGAACAGAAGCACTGAAATCATTGATAGGGATAATAACTACTTTTTGATTATCATCCTTGCATTCGTTCAATAATATGTGAAGTATTTTATCTTCATAGTCACCTTGTGTGTAGTAGTAATGCTTCACATACTTGCTATAGTAATCGATAGGTTTGGACTTAGTAATATTTAATGCTATGATACTCACTTCATAGCCTAATGCTCCCAGCGTTTGAGCGAGGAACAAACGGGTATCAAAGCCATAACCAATAATTACTACTTTCTGCTTCATACATTTTTGTTTATTTCTATTTTATTCTTGTTTCTTTTATGGAGAATGAAGTATTTTTTTAAAACCTTCAACCAGAATACTAACTCTGGTTTTCTGTCATGTTTACAATGAACTGCGCTGATATCTGTGTCTTTTACTAAGGAAAAAAAATCAAGGTTTGATAGGTATCCCGCATACCAATTTTCCATACATATTCTTTCGTTGGTGTAAGTAGCAGTGTCGGTTATTTCTTTTTTCATATTGTCTATCGACTTTCCTAGCAAGGTTCTAATAAGCATTTCTGGAAGATTTACATCTTGGTTTATAATAGCAAACCCCGATCCACCAATACGAAGATTAAGTTCACCAAAATAGAATTGACCCTCACTTAGGTAGAAGTCAATATCGAACATACCGACAAATCTTATTCTTTGAATAAATAACTTAAAATCTTTGATAAGACTCTCATACTTAGTACAAGGTACAACATTTCCATGAAGAGCAACTCCACTATCTATACCTTTAGCCATAGCAGATATCTCAATCACTCCAGGAATAATCACTTCATTTCCATTACTAAAACCAACTACTGCAAATTCTTTCTCAATGTTTTTATAATCTTCAACCATTAGCGTGAGATTCTTATGCTTTTGGCATAAATCATCCAAAAACATACGCAATTGTTCGTCATTGTCGCAACGATGTAAAGTGTATTTATATCCTGGTGTATATTCTCTGGTCTTTGTAAAACATGGATAATCAATATTTGCTGGCATTTTATATATTCTATTGACTATCTCGATATCTATAGACTTTGCGACATTTAGTCCAACTTCTTGAGCAAGATGTTTTTGTTTTTCTTTGTTCATCCATTCTGTTATAGCACCTTGTCTATGATCTATGTGAGGAAGAAGAAAAAAATGTTCTAATAAGTATAGATTTTTATCCAATACTGATGCACTGTAATCGTTAATGGGAATAAGAATGACTTTCTGTTTCTCATCCTTACACTTCTCTAACAATATTTGTATAATTGTATCTTCATTTTCATTGCCTTGTGTATAATAAAAGTGTTTCACATATTTACTGTAGCAATCGATAGGCTTAGAATTAATCATTTCGATAATTATTAAGCTAACTTCATAGCCTAATTGTCCTAAAGTTCGAGCAAGGCATAAACGACTCGAAAATCCATATCCAATGATAACAACTTTTTGTTTCATAATTACTATCTTTTAAGAATTCTCTTAAATATTCTATTTATTTGTATTTTTAGTTTGATTAAAGCATATTCATACCAAAGGCGAAAATCACTATATGGACATCCGTCTAGCCATTTCACCATTACTATATTGTAGTGATCTTTATAAAATCTGTAGTCTACGAATTTATATCCATTTTTTTTTAATATATTAATAGTGTGCTTGTTCCTTTCGTGCGTATCAAACATCATATGATTAAGACCGATTTCCCTACAATACTGTTCTCTATATAATACTAGTTTTTTATAAATACCTTTACCCATAAATTCAGGCAATACAGAAGCAAAGCATTGATAACAAACTGGTTTTCTACCCTTTGTAAACCATAGTTTTACATTTTTTTCAAATGCGGCACCTGTGCCCACCACTTTGCCATTAGTAATAGCACAAAACAACTTACCTTTACCTTCTACGCGCTGACGTATTTCTTCGCCCGTTAGAGAAGCGTATCGCATGAAAATACCATTCTTTCTATTTTCTGAATGAGCTTTCCACAAGACATTGTGAATGTCTTCCCAAGATACCCAATCTGGTTTTTCGACTATTTGAATGTTATTATTCATTTCCAAATCATTAATAATTTATTAATTTTTAAGGATAAATTTATCGTGTAAGGTTTTTCTTTCAGGATAATCACTAAAATAGGTAACCCCCATAGGTATCTGTTTTAAAAGTGATTTTGAAATATGAACCATTAGTTCGTCCAAATCTTCTTTCGAAAACATTGGTCCGACAGCTTGTTGCAAACCAATGCCAGGCCTGGGGTTGAACTCTACAAACAAAGGTTTTCCATCAGGTGTAATAGCGAAATCCCATCCTACTACTTTGAGTTGAGGTAATCGTTGATGCAGTTTCAGTGCAGCAGTTTTTACTTTTTCCCAATAAGGGATAACCGTCGGAAATTGATCAACAATGTCTGTAGGTTGATCAATATGGTAGGAATAGATTTTTTTATCAAGCAGTTTGCCCGTTTTACAATCAATACCTGTGTAGCCACCTCCAGAACAAACATTATCTTTTATAGAACCTTCTCCTCCAAATCTTATGCAAGCGTACAAAATCTTATAATGTAGAGAAAAATCACAATAGGTGACAATTCTTAAAGTATTGATTGAAGAGGGATTAAACTTTGCCAAATCGGAATGTTGTTCTATAACTTCCTGAAATGTAAAGTTGCGTTGATATTTTTTTATAAGATTCAATAGTGTCTCTCGTGATAAATCTTTAGAAATCATCTCCACACCATGTCCACCGAAAGTATCAACGGTTGGTTTGAGGATAAAAGGTTTTCCATAGTGAAGTAAAATATCTATTGCTTTTTCTTCTGAGCATTGTTCATCACCATACGTGAAGAATATTCCATTGGAATTGTAAATAATATCTTTTGTAGCTACAATATCATTGTCTTTGTCTGGCAAACTCAAAAGTTTCTTCTGAATGTTCTTATCCATATAGGCAGGCACGAAATCGTAACGATTCAAATATGGATAAATGTAATGAAAAACCATCATACGGTTTACATAATGCTCAGCTTTGATGCCAGAAACCTTGCTGTAATATTCTGCTTCAACTTGAGGAACATCAAAACCCCATTGTTTGAAATAGGTATTTTTTTTCTCAATATATTTCTTCCAAGGAAATGTGGGATCCATTTCGTTTCGAAAGAAATAATAGATGTCATAGTCCTGAAAATGTTCAGTCATTCTTGGCGAAATCTTACACCATATTTTAAAAGATAAATTGCTGATTTTTTTTCTTAAGCGATAAAGCATGTAGTATCAATTTTTTTTATTTATTTCTTTAAGTCTCTGCCAAACATAATATATATCTTCAAATGTTCGGTCAGACGTCATGGTATAAAGGATTAGCATTAATTGAGTGTTGGAATAGGATTCAATCAGTTTGAGCCATATTTTTTTAGGAAGCAGTTTTTTTAATTTTTTCCAAATGTATCTACGACCCTTGAAAGCCAACAGATACTTTTCTATATAGTTGTCAGACTCTAAATTTTTATACTTTTCAATGATAAGATCTTCATTGTTTACATTTTTACTTCGTTCATAAAAAGCATTGAGTGATTGATTTTTGGAGTAGGTGATAAATGCCTGTTGTGTTAGTTCAATGCGATGTTTATCAATTTGAACCCCATTATTGTTTAACTGGATTTCCATTATTAGACCCTCGGTCATCATCGGTTTATTATGTTGCTTGGAAAAAAGAAAATTACCTTGACCATAGAGTAGGTATGAACCATTGTACCATTCTTCACAACCAATACAATGTGTGTGTTGAGCAGTGATGAAATCAGCACCACAATCAGCCATACGATGAAAGCGCTTTCGTGTTTGAGGGGTTGGATATGGGAAGTATTCTGCACCTCCATGATAAATGACAATTAGATAGTCATGTTGTTGCCTAAGAACTTTTATATCGTTTAAAATAATCCATTCGTCATAGATATTTACTCCATAGTTATCTTTGGTGGGTTGGTTGTAGAATGTCTCAGAAACATTATAAATGCATACCTTAAATTGTCCATTTGTAACACTTAAATAACTGCCCATTCTTGATTTATTGGGATCTTTTACAACTCCAACATATTTGATATCGGACTCTTGTAATACGGAAATTGTATCTTCGATACCCTTTTGAAGATAGTCTGTAATGTGATTGTTTGCTAAGGCAACAGCCTTTACCTTCAACGCTTTAAGTCCTCGAACTGTTTCTTTTTCCGCTTTAATGACAGGTCCTGTTTTATGTTGTGCAATAATAGCATCAGTTAGAGGACCTTCTAAATTGACTATTGAGAAATCAGCAGTTTCAAAAAGACTGCATACCTCATCTCCAAATAGGGTTTTTGCATCACCTTCTTTAAATAGGTGGGCATTGTTAGTCCAAGGTATGATATCACCTGCTATTATTATTTTCATTAGATAGTTTCCAATATAACGATTAGTTTCTTTTTCTTTTCTTTGAATAAAATTCAATCAGGCTTTTTTTGCAATAATAATATGCTTCGATTTTGAATCTTTTAGATAACAGTATATACATTGCAAATGCAACAATGACTTGCAAACCCATAATTGCGAAGTCATTTATAGGAAGAAAAGCCAGAGGTAATGTACATAAAGCCATAGCACCAGCAAGAAGAAATCCGGGTAAAAGATCTTTCAATTGTTCCGTTCTACTATAATTGAGGTGTTTTTTAGTAGGACCCATGTTCATGTATAGGGCATACAAAGCATTAATGGGTGAGGTACAAACAATGGCTTTCACTCCAAAAGGTACAGCTGCTAAAACAAAAATAAGAAAAGCTGGTTTTTTGAATAATTCAAGTTTAAGTACTTCATTGCTCTTGCCTATTGCCTTCAATGCTTGAAGATTAGACACTGACACCGTTTGAATCATGAAGCTAAAACAAAAGATTTGCATATATGGGACGCATCCCATCCATTTGTCAGTTAACATCAAATGAATCAAGGGAGCAGATGCTACAGCCAGAAGGGTTAGAAAAAAAAAGGTGATGTAAGAAGAATTTTTAATAGCTTTTCGAAGCATACTCTTGACTCGAGGTAGATCGTCACTATGGTTGGACATAGCGGGGAAAAGTACGCTTCTCAATGTACTGTCAAGATTGGTAGTAACTAGACCTGGATAATGAGCGCCTCTATTATATAGAGCTAAGTCGGCAGGAGAATAAACAGCTCCAATGATTAGCTGACGTACTTCCTTATAAATAGTGCTTACTAATGTGCTTGCAAGAATCTTGCTCCCATAATCCATCAAAGATTTAGCCCTTTGCCAAGAGAAAACTAGCATTGGTTTCCATTTTACAATAGAGAAAAGAGTGAGTGTATTGATGATTCTGTTAGATATTTGTTGTACTACAAGAGCCCAAACACCAAATCCTTTATATGCCATCGTTACACCTATAATACCAGACATTAAAGTGCCTACGGAAGTAGCATAGAAATTCTTTTTGAATATCATATGACGAGATATGTAGGCATTTTGTACAGTTTGATAGCTACTTATTATAAGTGTTATGGAGAACACCCGAGTCAATAGACAAAGTTCGGGCATCTCATAGAAATCTGCAATATAAGGAGCACAAACAAACATTATGCCATACATGAGAATGGCTATTGTCAGTGTGCAATAAAAAATTGTAGAGAAATCTAAATCATCTGCATCTTTTTTCTGTATAAGGGAAGAAGAAAAACCAGCTGATATGAATACATTGGCAAAAATGATGAAAATGTTAATCATCGCCACTATGCCATATTGTGAAGGCATAAGTAGACGCGCAAGTATGATGGAAAGAATGAATGTCATACCTTGTGATGACATTCGTTCGGCTAATTTCCAGGTTATACCGCTAATTACTTTTTCCTTATCAGAGGAATTGGGCATATAAAAAATTTTGGAAAAACCAGAATATTGAGAGTTGAAAAATGTTCAGAATACTTCGATGTATAATAGATGAAGATACTTAATAGTTGAGTACTTCAATAAGACGATCTCCGAAGATAGGCCCTTGTGTCATTTGCCAAGGCCATGTGTCTGGACTTCTAAGATTAGCTTCTATAAACACAGGTTCGTCATTTATGTCCAAAGCAAAGTCCCACCCTGCCATAGCTACGAGTGGTATTCTTTTGTGTAGCTGTTCAGCTTTTTGCAGTATTCGGTCGAAATGTTCTATACGGCAATCCTCAAATTTTAGTCCTGTTGGAGAATAATCTATTCTAGGAACTTTGAAGTCGATAGCGTAAGTCAGTCTGCCATCAGGAAAAATACAAGCTGCCATGCCACCAGATGTTAAATTATCCACTTGGGCATCTTTTGCACCGCATCTTAGCCAAGCTCCCAAAAGAGAGAATCTACCATTCAACAATAATGTCAGTACCCGGAAGGTATTAAGAGATGTTGGGTTGAATCTTGCGGTTTGTTGACTCTGGCATAATAACTCTTGAACTACGAAATCTTTTTTGAAAAGATCAATATTCTGTTGAATTATTGTTCTATTGTAATCTTTGACGATTTTGACACCACGACCACCGAAAGAAAAGGTGCTCTTTTTAAAAATAACAGGCGCCCCAAGCGAAAGAATCTTTTCTATAGCTTCATCGGTGTTCAACAGATTATTGTTATTGTCTAAAAAATTACGGCTGATGTTTCTAATAATCTCATTTGGGCGTTTTATATCATGAAAAAGGATGTTGTAAAGACCCTTGTTGGCAAGGGTTCTAGCTATATTTTCAGGATTTAGTTTCTTAATCAGTAAGGGATATAGTACTGATTCACTGACAATATATTGGAGAGATTCTTGAGGAATTCTAAGAGCAGCGATTCTTTGGAAGTTCAATCCGATATCTGCTTTAACATATTTGCCCCAGAATTGTCTAATCTGATCAGCTACAAGTTCTGGAAGTTCGGGTATATTGTTATTTTTAATGAACTCGTTTCTCTTTTCGTCAAAGTATTTGATTCTTTCGCGACAATATCGAGTATTGTTGAATTGATGAATTTTCTGTTCGATTGGTAAAGCAATTGATTTAATAATATCCATGAGAAACAGATAGTTAATAGTAAAAATATTTATATTTTTTGAAACAGTAGTCAAGTACCTCTTGTGTCCTATCGCCAAATTCTGGATGACCTTCAAGTATTTGTTGTGAGGAGATTTCTGGATGATAGAAGTTAGCTTCGATGAGAATGGGTGTATTGTTCCTATCTAAAGCGAAGTCCCAACCTATAATGCAACACTGAGGTGTGGTATAATGTAGACGGGTAGCAATATTGCAAATGGAAGGAAAAGAAGGAATCCTACGACTATTATATCTGAAACCATCGATGTGATTGTCTTTCCTCAGTCCATCTGTATCAGATGAGGCAAATGTAAGCGATCCGTCTTCCTTGATACCCACACCAAATCCTCCACTGGTCATATTGTCTACTTTCATCCCAGGACCACCATGACGAAGCATCTTTGACAAGACTGTACATCTTCCATTCATTAGTAAAGTGGTTACTCGGATGGTATTAAGCGATGTCGGATTGAAGATAGCCATATCAGACGATTGTTCAATAACTTCCTGAATGACAAAGTTCTTTTTTTGATAGGATTCAAAAACTGTCTTCAGCGTCTCTTCGTTATAATTATTGTAGATGGTTATATTTTTACCACCAAGTGTATTGATACTTGGTTTGACAATTATGGGTTTACCATAGTTCAAGATAGTTTCGATTGCTTGTTTAGCACTTATGGGTACATAATCGCTTGTAATGAATGAATGGTGATAATAGCCGATGATGATTTGTGGTTGTTTTACGAAAGGAAATAGTAAAGGAAGCATCAATTTCTCGGATAATGTTTTGACAGCAGACGGAGGATTAAGGATGTCTGCTAGATGAACATACATGACATAAGGAGATACGTAGAGATGTAGATTATCTGGTACATAGCCGAGAATATAAGCGATAGTACTATGGTAGGTGGTAGAAATATCAGAATGGATATATTGTTTCCAGAAAGACTTGATTTTATTTTCGGCGTCTTTCGATAGTTTGGACAAATCATTGTTACGAACTCTTTTGAGATCTTTTTCTTCCCATATGTACATTTGACGAGAGGAATCGATTTTCTTTTTTGCAAATGAAAGCCTGCAAATGATTTTCCTAATGAGTTTTTGTTCAAGTCTTAGTGATCGGAGAGAGAGGGAATGTGTAATTGTCATTTAAGTAAATATTATATTTAACAAAGCAATTAAAGCAAAGGTTATAATGTCAGTTTTTGAGAGAAACGAAATAAAACAGGAACAAACTATAGAATAATCTGTTATCCTAATAATATAGAGTTAGGCTTTCTTCTCTTCCACAAATGGAAGGCTATGGTAGATGCGTCCTAATGCCCAGCGTATCAAACGATATGCGTAATAAGGGTGAGAGAAAGTTAATTTTACCAATAGCTTTAAGTATTCCCAAGGATAAAACAGGCGCATCTTTTCACCAAGTTCAAATATTTGAAAAGAGAAGACTTTGACACCCCATTCATCACGTAATAACCTGGTCCTAAGAGCCACGTCAAATCTTGTTTGACATTCTTCGAGAGATATTTTCTTTGTTCCAAATTGGCTTGAAGCTAGCGAGCCTTCCCTTTCGGTAACGATAAAGAACGGCTTGTCAATGACCGCTATCTGCTGAGCAAAATGACCTGTAACCAAGGCAAAATAGGTGTCATTGGAGTAGCGTATTTCATCAAATCTGACCTTGTGAGTCTCTACCAAATTCCGCTTGATAACTTTCCCCCAAAGAGAATGGAAACTGTATCTGAAATACCGATCGTCATGTGTTTCTGCATACTCTTCGAAATAATGGCCATAGAAATTGCGGTCTGATGCTTTACTGAGATCATCACTCATAACACAAGTTGTATTATAGAAAATGATGTCTTCAGGACGGTTGATGGTCTCATCAAGAATCTGTTCGGCATCATCGGTGAGTAGATCGTCGGCATCGAGGAAGATGAGCCATTTCCCCTTGGCATGATCCAACCCCACGTTACGCGCACGCCCGGCACTGCCACCTTGAGGGGTACTGTAATATTCGAGATATGGACGAGAGAGTTCAGGATAGTCCTTCAGATAACGATAGGCATCGGGACTACAATCATCAATCACTATCACCTGGATATCCTCTCGCACAGGAATGCTCTTCAAGCAGCGCATGAGAAGATCAGGGATGTTGTAGTGGGGAATGATGATGGAGAAGTTGATGACATTCATTGCCTTGAAACAACGAAGGATTCTATCAGAGACTTCCAACGATTACAAATAGTTTGCTGAGAATAGCGTTGACAGTTGTTCAATCCATTTTGGACAAGCTTCAATCGTGTATCACTGCTATTCATTAGTTCAATCACAGTATTAACGTACTTTTCAGTGTCATTGTTTGGAATGATTCGTCCATTCTCCGTGTCGATCACAACTTCCTTAAGTGAGTCGAAGGTGTCGAAAGCTATAGGTACACATCCCATCATCTGAGCTTCAACAAGTGTCATCGGAAATCCCTCGAATTCAGAAGTCATGAAAAAAAGAGAAGAACGGCGATAATAATCGATAGGGTTTTTTCGTCCGTGGAATGTACAGTGCAAAAGTCCAAGTTTGTTAGCCAGAGATTTAAATGTCTCCAAGTCTGGTCCATCGCCAACAATATCGAGATTCCAGTCTTTGGCGACAGGATTTTGTTCGATTGTCTGCCACATATTTAGAATTAGAGAGATCCTCTTTGGGAAATCTACCATTCGACCTACAACCAGAGCAGTCTTGTCTTTTGCTTCAATCTCTTCGAGCGTTAAAGTGTGTTCAAATGGCAAGCAATTGGGGATGGCTAGTAATTTGTTGGTGTCTTTCAAATGAGCGAAATCCTTATAGGCAGGAATATAAGAATCAGACAACAGAATGACAGCATCTCCATATTTATAAGCGTTTTGATAAGCCTTGACAGTGGCATGGTGTTCAAAAGTGTTGTAAGCAGGAGCCACTATACCCTTCAGAAAATTCTTGGCTGACGCCTTGCCTTGCAAGATGTTGCTTTTAAGTTCCGATAAGGAGATGGGGAATTCATCTGTACCGGGAGAATAATGCAGAACAGAGATAATCTTTACATTATGAAGATTATCTCTGTCCAATGCCTTTCGCAATTTGGCAACCACGTCCATGGATGTCTGAATGATGACTATCTGGATTTGGTTTTGGCGAATAAATTCGGTGGCACGCACATAGTTTTGTGCCAAGCGACGCATACCCAATCGATCATGAAGGCGTAACTGTATGGAACCATCGTTTACAGCACGCACACAGTCGTCTTTTGCCTCGAATGCATATATAGAATAGACTTTCCATCCAAAGTGATTTCGGAAGTAGTCATTGAGCACCGTTGTAGCACGTCCAATGCCTCCTGTCATCCCTGACATGGTAAAGTCTGTATAGAAGCACAACCTCATAATTTCACAAGTAGGCA
>CAMJBT010000067.1 GCA_946403965.1 uncultured Pseudobutyrivibrio sp.
CCTGGGAGAAAGGAAAAATCCAATCACTATTTTGATGATTGGATTATACGTGAAGTAATGATTCAAAAGAAATATGTTTTGTCCGCTGCTATGAATAGGGATTATGTAAAAATGGGTAATTCTGAGATAAAGACAATTGGAGAGTATGAAAACGTTGTTGTAAATGATAGTTATTGCAGAATAGGTGTTGCTACATTGGTGGCCAATGAAATTTATAGGAGAAATATACTTGGAGAAGTAGCAGAATTGGGAGTTTATAAGGGTTATTTTGCTAAATATATAAACGAATTGTTCAATGATAGAACATTATATTTGTTTGATACATTTCAGGGGTTTGTACCTGATGAATTAGAACATGACATAAAAAAGGGTTTTCTTGAGGAAAAGAATTATTTTAATACTGTTAATGATTTTACAGATACAAGCGTCGAAGAAGTATTATCTAGAATGAAGTATCCGGAAAGAGTAATTATTAAGAAAGGGATATTTCCTAATACAGTATCAGAAGAACTTAAAAATGTTAGGTATGCGTTTGTATCACTTGATGCCGATTTATATAATCCAATAATTGAAGGACTGAGATATTTCTACCCTAGATTATCAGAGGGAGGATATATTATGATTCATGATTTTGATAATTGCGACGGAGTGATGAAGGCGGTTTATGATTTTGAAAAAGAGAATGGTCATATAGCAAAGGTCCCAATACCAGACGAGTGTGGTACTTTAGTCGTGGTGAAGGAGAAGTAATTATGGCACGTAAGACAATTACGGCAGTAAATCATTATGATGTTTTCCCATTTAATCATGGTGGTTCTTTGGGGATAAGAGGATTATATAAAGCACTTTCTGAGTGGGTAGACGTAAATATTGTGACTATAGTTCGTGAGCATGTATATGCTGATGAGGTATGGATAAGTAACCATGTGAGAGTGATACCACTTTACGTTCCTGTAGAGTACGAAAAGGGGTGTATCGAGGAATTTAAGAAGACAGAAAAGATACTTGATAACGATGACGTAGATGTAGATCAAGTTTTTATGCGATACTTCTGTAAGAATGAAGATATTATTGAGAAGATACGCAAAATAACTGAAGACTCAATTCTTGTTTTGGCAGAGCATACTTATACATGGAGGGTAGTAAAAAAGGCATGTGTAGATAAACCTATTTGGTATCGTGCCAATAATGTTGAGTATGATTATAAGAAAAACTTATACAAAGACAAATACTTTAAAGATAGCTATTTGAAGTTTCTTTATGATTTCGAAAAGGAATGTTGTGTTAATTGTGAGAAAGTACTCACTGTTTCTCAGCTTGAAGCAGATAGGTTTATAGACCTTTATAACATACCTGCATCAATGCAAGATAAGTTCATGGACATAAAGTCGGGGTATGACACTGATAGTGTGAATCCAATTTATCCGTGGGAAAGAAAAATATTTGATGATGGATATAGTTATCATGGTCTTTATATAGCATCGGCTACAAAAAACGCCCTTGACGCTGCTAAATATTGCGTTGAACTAGCCAAGGCATATGATGATATAAAAATATTTGTTGTAGGAAGTGTTTATTCGTTGCTTGAAAAGAAAGAGAGAATTGCCATTCCTCTAAATGTGGAAGTAATGGGAATTGTTTCTGATGAGACTAAAGAGGAACTTTTGCGCACCTGTGATTTTGCCATGAACCTCATGGAATCAGGAGCAGGAATTAACATAAAAATGTTTGAATATTTTGCCTACGGGATTCCTGTTATAGCCACTGAATATGGAGCTAGAGGTATAGAAATAGAAAATGGCAAGAATGGCATTATTACCACAACAGATAAATACAAAGAGGATATACGTGCCTTTTTAGATAGTGACAAGGCTTATAAAGATTCAATAGCGAAGAACGCGAGAATGTTGCTAGAAGATGTTTATAGTTGGAGAAGTCTTGCTAAGAAAATCGTATGCGAAATTGAATCGATGTATGGCTATGAGCTGTTGAAGGATGCAGTCAGCCTTTCTGATATTAGTTTATATACCCGCTTTAATAATCCTTCCATTTTTCCGAAGGGTGAATTTTTTATTAGATGTGCAGGTATGTATGGATTGGCAACGTTAGATTATCTAGAAGCAAAAGGGTATAAACCTCAAGCGTTTGTTGATTCAGATACAGAAAAGATTGAATCTGGGATAAATGGTATAAAGGTAATATCTTTAGAAGAGTATGAACACTACCATAAGGACAAGGACATAATCGTATCTGCAAATAAGTGGGAGCAGATTGTAGTGGATTTGCTGTCTAGAGGTGTTGAGGCTAATCATATCTACATTTCTTATCATATATCGGGAGAATGTATTGTTCGTCTGTCTGACCTTAAAGGCAGGATTGGATATTATGATTGGGAAAAACGTCGAAAAGATATATATGCTATGGCAGGGTATAACAAATGAATAATCCACAATTAAAAGAACTGACACGGATATTAAAAATACTTGATGCAGTAAATATTAAAAGTAAGCGAGTGATTATTTTTCCTTTTGGGATGTATGGGACAATAATAAAGGATTTAATTGAAAAGTATTATCAAGTATCTCCTGCATATGTAATTGATAATGGATTAGCTGATAGTAACAGTGGTATCGAGAGGATTGAAATTTTAAAAGAAATTGACACATCAGATGTGTGTGTATTATTCTGCTGCGCCAACCCTCAGCATCAGAAAGTGTTATACGAGCTGCTCTGCGAAAATATAGAGGAAAGCAAGATTGTAACACTGTTTCCTTTGAAAAATACAAGTAGAATTAAATTAGTATTAAAAGTACAAAAAGAATTAACAGCAAGGTTATTATACAGACATCACAGAATTCATTTTTTACATACACTGTCTAAACGAAAGAATCTACATGTGCTAGATGTGGGGTGTGGAAATCAATCAGCAGCGTTGGTAAAAGAGATAAGACCTAATACTTATTATACTGGAATTGATATAGGTGATTACAATCAATCAAGCATGAGCTTAGGGATGATTGATAATTATGTAGTGGTTGGACCTGAAGATTTTGCCAATGCAATAAAAGGGTTTAGAGAATCTCAGGATGTAGTTATTAGTAATCACAATATTGAGCATACAAATGAGCCAGAAAAATGTTTAGAGGCAATGGCTGAATCATTGAAGCCTGGGGGACGTATTTATATAGCTTTTCCATCGAAACTGAGTACATTGTTTCCTAGCAGAGTAGGTACATTGAATTTTTATGATGATAAAACACATAAAAATGTTATGGATTTTGAAGTTACATGCAGTATCTTAAGGAATAGCGGAATAAAAATAACATATGCTAATCCAAGTATGCGAGGATGGTATTTGAAAAGACTTGGAGAAAGAGAAGAGGGACTGAGTGCATCGATGAATCGAGTACTAGGAGCAACATGGGACTATTGGGGTTTTGAAGCTATTATATGGGGTGTAAAAGAATAACTATGCTTGAACAGATGCAAATATACTGTAGAGAATTAGTAGAAAAATGTAAAAACTACAAGTATGTATATTTATATGGCGCTGGAACGTATGGGGAAGCCTTTTATTATTTTTTAACGGATAAAGGGATACAAATAGAAGGCTTTATTACCTCATATGGAGGAGAAATATTTTTAGACACACCTATTTTAAAAGCTCAGAACATTTTACCAAAACTTGGAAAAGAAAGTTTAGTGATACTATCATTAAGAGAAGAGTTGCAATCAGAAATATTGGCAAAGCAGGACTTCGCTTGTGATGTATTGGCACCGACAGATATGCAGATAGCATATATTGACATGGTAGGTGTTTTCGAAACGGGGTGTCTTGATGTTCCGCGAAAGAATGTGCAGGATAATCACAACATTCTGGTAGTTCAACTGGAAGTAACATTTGGTGATATGATATGGAGTACTGCATTTTTAAGAGAGCTTAAATACGCATATCCGGAAGCAAATATAGATTATGTTATCAATAAAAAGTTTAGCGCATTATATCAAAATTGCCCTTATATAAATCGTATTTACGAATATGACTGTACATATCTGACTGAACGTATTTCACATAAAATGGTGGTAAGAGTAAAAGATTATATAACAAAAAATATTGAGAAGAATTATTGCTCAGTTTATCTTCCAAGACTTATGCCGTTATCAGGTGCAGATGCATGTGAGAATATAATATTAGCCATGCAAATTGGTGCACAAAAGATATACGGGCATGGACTATATTTTCTAGATTATCAAAAGTTAAGATGTGATTTATTGGCAGAGCTATTTTCGGATGTTGAACGTCATACAAAAGCCGGTCATGAGACCATGAATGACTTATCATTACTTGCGTTGGTGGACAAAAAAGTAAAAAACAATAGGATGGAACTGTGGCCAACAGAAGAAGTTCATATTGGAAAAGATGGCTCTATAAAAATATGTGTGGGCTTAGTTGGTAGCATTCCATCTAGATCATGGAGTCCACAGTATTATGGAGAAGTCTTCAAAGAAATTATGGATAAATATGAGGATATCGACATAATACTTTGTGGCGGAAATGATGCGGAAGATGCAGCAAAAATAGTCCAGTCATATACAAATGATAGCTGTATAGATTTAACGGGAAAAACGTCGCTGATTGATGCTGTAAATATTTTTTCTTCATGTCACATTTATGTGGGTTCGGATACAGGGCTGATGCATGTTGCCTCGGCTTTTAACCAGTATGTAATCGAAATATGTGCAAGTAACAAAACATCACCCCAATATTGGGGTTGTACACCAACACGAACAGGTCCATGGTGTGATAACTACGAGGTTCTACAGCCTGAAAGGCCATTAGATGATTGCAAATATATGTGTTTTAAGCCATTTGCACATTGTATAAATCAAAATAAGCCACAAGAAGTGTTACGTGCATTGGAGACAGCAATTAACCACGTTGAATCAGACAGTAATAGATTAAAAAAGTAGACAGATAGAAAACGAAAAAATATATGAGAGAAAAAGTAATAGTCTACGGAGCAGGGAACAATTTCATATTTTCTCATTATGAACTGAGCCAGTTTTATGATTGTGTGGGCTTGGTAGATGGAGATATCAATAAACTTGGTACTAATGTACAAGGGATGAAGGTTCAAACAATAGAGGATGCTCTGGCAAATGAGTATGAATTTGTGGTGTTGACCCCAGCAAACGTGGAAGGAATTTCATCGTCTCTTATAGAAAAAGGTGTACCAGCTGATAAAATTATTGATTTGCAGGAGGCTTTCGATAGAATACCAGAAGATAGCTGGCATGGTGCAAAACACATTGAGGGCGTCAGTGGTGCTAGTAAAGTTGGAATAATCCTCTATGGCGGGATGGGGGATTTACTAGTAGCGAAGCTATGGTTAGAAAAGTTAATTCGTATATACGAATTAGATACTACTGACATATACCTTTTCCTTTCTAATCAGAATTTAAGGGATGCCAAATTGATTTTCTCTGATGTTGTTTCTGAGAATAATATGCAAACGATAGATGATTATTCAAAAGTAGCAGCTAAAGGGGAATATGCTATAACATTGAGATTTTGCATCATACCAGAAGTGTTCGAAATCAGAAATACAAAGAGTGATTTATTTGATACAAAAGTTGGGTCATACATTAGACGCTTGGATGAAGAATGCTCTTGTAATTATAATAGAGGCTTTTTTACTACCAAGAATTATTGCAATACTATTCGAACATATCTCGTAGAAAGGAATAACAAGGTATATCATACTGCATACGATATTTGGAGTAATTTAAAAGCTGAGCCTTCGGATAAAACATCAACACCATTATTAAACACAAACGAAGGTGAATACTTGGCAGAAGTAGGCCTGACAGGAAAGAAATACATAACAATCAATACAGGAGTTAATCAGGAGTATTCATCGAAACGTAACACTCGTGAGTGGGATTTTAATAAGTGGAATGATTTAGCTGTTACAATAAAGACATTATATCCTGAGGTAAAGGTTGTTCAGGTCGGTTTAAAGTTGAAAGAAGCTGATGACATAGAAGCTGATATTCATCTTAATGGAAAGACTAATCTTGAACAGATTTCTGTGGTATTGAAAAATGCTATATTCCACATTGATTACGATGGTGGTTTAGTCCATGTAAATCATATGGTTGGTGGTAAAAGCATTGTATTGATGGGACCATCAGAAACTTCTAATCATGCATATCATGAAAATCTATATGTTTCATCAGGAGAGTGTGAAGCCTGTGAATGGACAACACCTGATTGGCTCTCAAGGTGCCCACTGGGGGATGCTTACCCGAGATGTATGAAAGAAATAACAGTTGAGAAAGTAATTGATGCAATTAGTGAATTTATAGAGCGCTAATAATGATTGTGGGGATTATATGAAAAAGGTTTTGGTTATTGGGGATGCAATGCTAGATTCATATCACTTTGGGGATGTTAACAGGATATCTCCAGAGGCGCCTGTGCCTGTTTTTTTAGAAAAAGGTAACAGAAAATATTCACCGGGAGGTGCAGCCAACGTTGCAGTTAATATTGCTGCAATAGGAGTACCTACGGTGTTTTTTGCTATTTCTGGGAATGATAATTATGGAACTATTTTAAAAGATCAGCTAGGCGAAGCGGGCGTAGATACATCGTATTTAATCTTGGAAGAAAGCTATAGAACTATATCTAAGCTGAGATATATAGGTCCTGGAAATCAACAGATTTTAAGAGTGGATAGAGAAGATACTAGCCCTGTTGAAGATAAGTATTTAGAAGAAGCATTTAAAAGTATTGAGGATAATATTCAAAACATTGGATTGATTATTCTTTCGGACTATTTGAAGGGATTTCTTACAGAAAGTACTACCAAAAAAGTAATTGATATAGCCAAGAAATATGGAATAAAAACTTTAGTTGATGTTAAGGACAAAAACATAGTCAAATATAAAGGCGCAACTTTACTTAAGCCAAATCGAAAAGAATTGGCAGATATGGCTGGAGAGGACACAAGCACAGTAGAGAAAGCGATAAATGCGGCAAGAGCGTTATGTTCAAAATCAGAAAGTGATTATGTACTTGCAACCTTAGGTGCTGATGGAATGATACTTGTAAATAAAGACGGTCTCATCAGTCAGACAAAGAGTACGGCTAAAGAAGTTTTCGATGTTACCGGTGCGGGGGATACCTCCATTGCTTATCTTGCAGCCGAGCTTATAAAAGGAACAGACATAGAGCAAGCTATGATTGTAGCTAACTATGCAGCAGGTGTTCAGGTTTCAAAGGTTGGTACAAGCATCGTATATCCTGATGAGGTCTGTGCAGCTATGCAGGATGATGGCCGATCAAATGCGGCAGGTATCTTGGATTATTATAAAGAAGGAGGCTTAGAGCCTCTTGTTCGTGCCAAGGAAAATGGAAAGAAGATCGTCTTTACCAATGGTTGTTTTGATATTTTACATGTTGGTCATATTACGTATTTACGAAAGGCAAAACGACTAGGAGATATCCTTGTGATTGGTGTTAATAGTGATGATTCTGTCCGAAGACTGAAAGGGGAATCAAGGCCAATCAACACATGCAAGGACAGGATGACCATATTGTCATCACTGGATTTTGTGGATTATGTTGTTGAATTCAAAGAGGATACTCCAGAAGGTTTAATCGAGAAGATAACACCTGATGTATTGGTAAAAGGTGGAGATTATAAGCCAGAGGAAATCGCAGGTGCAGATTATGTTTTGGCAAATGGTGGAGAGGTAAAGATAATCGATTTTGTTCCTGGAAAGTCAACTACGGGGATTGTTGAGAAGATGAAAAGGGGATAAATATGGGGATTGTTGAGGAAAGAATAACAGAAAGCATTGCTGTAAAAAAGAATATTCTTGGCGACAAGGATTTGATTGGAAAAATTGGTGAAGCAGGAAAGCTGGTAAAGCAGACATTTATTGATGGAGGAAAAGTTTATCTTTGTGGAAATGGTGGATCAGCATCTGATTCCATTCATATTGGAGCAGAGCTTTCAGGTCGTTTTCAAAAGGAAAGAAAATCCTTACCTGCGATTTCTTTGAATGCAGATATTGCCGCATTGACAGCCATATCAAACGACTATAGTTATGATGAGGTGTTTGCTCGAATACTTAGTGGCATAGCACATGCCAACGATGTCTTAATCGGAATAAGCACAAGTGGTAATTCGGAAAATGTCTACAGAGCTATTCTAGAGGCGAAAAAACATGGAACAAAGACCATTGGCTTACTTGGCAAGGATGGCGGAAAGATAAAGGATGTGGCAGACATTTCTATTGTTGTTCCAGGCTCGAACACTGCCCGTATCCAAGAGTCACACATCATGATAGGACATATTATCTGTGAAATAGCAGAGGAAGATTATGAATAAGGCAGTATTTCTCGATAGAGATGGAACAATAAATGTTGATAAGGGTTATCTGTATAAAATAGAGGATTTTGAATATCTTCCTGGAGCTGTTGAAGGCCTACGATTACTACAAAATCAGGGGTATCTTTTGATTATTGTGACAAATCAGTCTGGAATAGCCAGAGGCTATTATACGGAAGAAGATTATAAGAAAAATGATGGTTGGCTAAAGGCAGATTTGGAATCCAAAGGTGTTCATATCTCAGCAAGTTATTATTGTCCACATCTTCCGGATGCTCCAGTGGCAAAATATCGATGTGAATGTGAATGTAGAAAGCCACGCACGGGCTTGTTTTGGCAAGCTAGGAAGGATTTTGATATTGATATGAGTAGGAGCATAGCCATAGGAGATAAGAATCGTGATTTAGCAATATGCCAGGAGGCTCCCGTAAAGGGGATATTGCTAGGAAAAGATGCAGTTGATTGGAATGAAATTATATGCAAATTGAAGAGTTGACAGTAGAAAAAATTGCATTATATGGTCTTGGAACAGAAACAGAAAGGCTCATTTCGCAGTGGGGAAGTGGGCCTAAAATTATTGGATTATTAGATGGCTTTAAAGAGTCAGGCGAAGCTTTTGGATATCCTATAATTTCTTTGCAGCAAGCGGTTGAAGCGGGGGTTCAGCAGATTATTGTTGTGGCACGTCCAGGTTCGTGTAAGGTAATTGCGAAGAGGATTAGGAAAATCTGTCTTGAAAATGGTATTTCGGTCAATGATGTTCGCGGAAATGATTTACTAGAAATAAAAGAAGCTAAGTTTGATTTTAGCGGAATTAACGTATATACGAAGAATGATTTACTGACTGCTATCGATAAAGCAGATGTAATTAGTTTTGATTTGTTTGATACTCTCATTGGTAGAAAAGTAATGTTTTATACTGATAATTTTTATTTAGTTGCTGCCAAATTAAAAGAAGAAAATATAGATATTCCAGATTTTGTTTCTAAAAGAATTGCTGCCGAAAAGGAGTTATCAGTAGGTGCTGCGCCAAAGCTTCTAGAGATATATGAGAGGCTTTTGAAAGATGAGTCTATTGAAGGATTATCTGCAGAAGAACTGGCAGAGTTGGAATGGAAAGTAGATTCATCCTTATTTGTTTTAAGAGAAGGAATGACAGAGGTTATAAAGTATGCCAAGGAAAATGGGAAGATAGTAGTGGTTACCACAGATTGCTATTATTCCAAAGAACAGCTTATGGACATTCTCGGTATGTTCAAATTAGATATATGGGATGAGATTTTTGTATCTTCTGAGTATGGAAAGTCAAAAGCTAACGGTTTGTTTGATGTTTTAAAAGAGTGGTTTGCAGGCAGAACTATTCTCCATATCGGTGATGACGAATATGTGGATGTGGAGAAGGCGGCTGAGGAAGGTATTGATTGCTATCGTATATACGGAGCAAAGGATTTGTTTGAATCGGTAGGATGCTTTGGACTAGAAAAGTCTGCCATTTCTTTGCCAGATAAAGTGAAGATTGGACTCATGCTTTCAAAGCTGTTTTCAAGTCCATTTCAGTTTAATGCGGATGATAACAGAATCAAGATTACTGACGCTAAAAAAATAGGATATTTTATCTGTGGTCCGATGATTTTAGATTTTGCATTTTGGTTCAAGGAAAAGGCTCAAGAAGAATCAATGACCAATGTTTTGCTTTGTGCAAGAGATGGTTATTTGATGGAGAAGATTTTTGAGAAGCTTCGAATTGATGTATTGGGGAAGATTGTTTATTTTCTTACATCAAGGACAGCTGCTATCAGAGCTGGTGTAGAGAGTCAAGAGGATCTGGATTATGTGGACAGCATGAAATTCTTCGGAAGTGATGACGAAAATCTTAGAACCAGATTTGGGATTAGTGCTGAATCAGGAGAGGATAGAACTCAGGCGATTTTTAATAAGTCTTTGGTTCAGAAGAGGAACTACAAGAAATATATAGATAGCCTTGGTATGAAATTAGGGCGTACAGCAGTATTTGATTTCGTGGCAAAGGGAACTACTCAGTTCTTCTTGAAAAAGTTGATGCCTCAAGATTTATGTGGATTGTATTTCTTACAGCTTGAACCAGAGTTTATGTCTGACAAAGGATTAAATATTGAATCGTTCTATACTGAAGCAGAGCGGGATAAGAGTGTAATCTTTGATAATTATTATATTTTAGAAACCATTCTTACTTCGCCAATGCCGTCAGTTGACGAGTTTGATGAGCATGGGAATCCAGTTTATGCCGCAGAAACAAGAAGCGAGGCAAACTTAGCATGTGTGCAGCGTATGCAGGAAGGAATTTTGGAGTATGTAGATGATTATCTAAGTATTGTGCCAGAGGAACAGCGTGTGATTAATAAGCAACTTGACGAGGCTATGCTGTCTTTGGTGGGCAAGCTTGAGATAACGGATAGCAAGTTTAGGGAGCTTGTAGTGGAAGATCCATTTTTTGGAAGGATGACTGAGATAGAGAAGGTGTTGTGAGATTGTCGAATAAATTCGACAAAAAGTATAGGATAATGTCGAACATATTCGACAACTGCGTAAAGAAATTAATAAGTTGACAATTGAGCCACTAGCCTCCATAATCAAATCATGGAGGCTATCTTTATGTCTAATGAAAGAAATGCAGGGCGAAAGCCTACAATAACCGATGAACAATTAAATGAAATAAAAGAGCGTTATGAGAATGGTGAAAGTCTCAGTAGCTTAGCTATGGAATTCGGGGTGACCCGCCAGGCTCTGCATAAGAGACTGCAAGCCAAGGCAGAGCAGCCAGTACAGATTGATTGGATTGTTGAGGGTGAGCGTGTATCCACACTGCAAGTGGATTTCAAAAAAAGAGGTATAGTATTGGCAAATTATGCTATGGAGATTTCTAAGCTTCCATTTGGATTTAACAACAATCCTAATTGGCAACAGTTTGCAAGTCTTCTGGAAGAAAAGTACTTGAAGGATAGAGGCGTGGATGAGCCTGGTACATTTCTTCTTACGGATGGAAAAAAGGGGTTTTCTGTAGATGAAGTGGTTAATATTCCTGCTGATTATGATGGAAAAATACCTGTTTTTCAATTTCAAAAGAAGGATCTTATTCTTACAAGAACAGATACTGACGGCTTTCAGATGAAGGCATTATCAGCTGACAGAAAGTTATTTATAAAATCACAGGCAGTCATCTCTGGGGTAGAGATGCGAGATTGGGCGATAGAAATCATCGCTGCTGATATAGCAAATCAGTTGGGAATTCCATGTGTTCGGCAGCATCCTTGTAAGTTTGCGTTTGGCAATAGAAAGTGGGATGGGGTTTACTCAAATAATTTTGAGATTGATGGATACACATTTTTGTCCTTTGAATCCTTGATAGCTACAAAGCATCTTTCAACAAAGGACGACTCTTTTATAAGGCTAAGTAGTATAGAAAAATTGAAATGGTGCGCATCACAGCTTGCTGAAATAGGCAATCTTTCATATGAACAAACTGAGAAATACATGGTGGATTTGGCAGTTATAGATTGTCTTGTTGGAAATGTAGATCGCCATACCAGAAACTTTGGATTGTTCTTTAATTCAAATAAAGGGGAATATTCCATACCATTAATCTTTGATAATGGAATGGGACTGTTTGAGCATGACTATTATAGGGATATCTACAAGACCTTTGATGAGGCAATGAACAATGTATATGTGGCGCCGTATGGGGAAGACCCTTTTGATTTCTTGGCTGAGTTGAATGATGTTTTTCACATTAAGCAATTATATGGCTTGGTAGAAAATATCTCATATTTAGACATATTAAATACACCTTTTGCAAGGGAATACGAAAGGAGGATGCAGCAGCTATGGCAGAGGTTAGATTAATAAATAATCTTAAGGGCATACTATATTACATTGACAAGCCTCTTATGGATTTTGAGATTAAGAATCGCGAGTTAATAAAAGCAGAGGATTTGAGTGATGGTAGGCTGTATCCTTGGGAGTTGGCAAAGTTAGGTGTGTCCTATGGAAGCTTTAATCAGTTCTTCCAGCGTCGAACCATGCGTGAGGGCTGCATGTTTTACCGAGAGCACCTAAAAGCACTTGGTATGGACAAAATGGATTTTGACCTTTATATCAGAAAGAATAATGGAAACAATCATCTGGATAATTATTGGGTGAAGTTTGAGGATGGTGGAGCGGAGTGCTTTGGGGATTTGTAATTTTTATTATAAATCTCTCCGATATATAGAATAAGTCAAAGTTTTTTAACACTTAGGGAGTATAATGCATAATACAGATTAATGTGACTTGCTGCTGGTGGAACTTGTAGTGCCGGTAATGAGTTGAGATTCTTTGGGCAAGTTTCGTTTAGCTCTTAGAGTCTGGGGTTTTATAATCTGCGAGGCATTTACTATGAAAAGGTTTTGGGTTTTTAAGATGATAACGGTGTTTGTGCTGTCTCTGTTTTTGGCAGCTCCTATTAGTGTGCTGGCCAGCGAGTCAGGAGAAACATCTTCTGATAATTCACAGAGCTCTGCGGCTTCACAGGAGAGCTCTTCTTCAGGAGGCAGCTCTTCCAGTGAGCAGGCACCAGCTGGGGCTAGCAGTTCTTCAAGCCAGCAGGCAAGTTCAGAAGTAACATCAAATTTAAATACTAATTCAACTACAACTGAGACTACACCTAGTGGCTCTTCTACAAATTCAGAAGGCACTACAGGTACAACTGCCCAAGCCCAAAATGGCGGCCAGGTGCAGAATGATAGCCAGAGCAATTCAGTGGCAACATCCACAAGCGATACAACCACATCTGACAGTCAAACCACAGATATAAATACGGACGGAGCACAGGGGGATGAAGCAACAGCAATCCCAGAAACTCCAGCCACCACACAGCAGATCACCGTCAAGACTGTCACAATTCCAACCACAGCCCACAAGGATCCAATTATTTCAGTATTGTTCCCATCCATCTCAGATGAGGGCGAATCTCCATTGGATTTCCTTATTGATCCACAGCAGCTGGTATATCTTACAGATGCTGCAAAGTACGGCGGTGGTCGTGTGGATGAGGGAGCGACCATGCTCTTTAGAAATCATGATAGTGATTATGATTTTTCTAGATATAGTGATCGGTTCACCGTTAAAAATCAGAGTAATGTGCCGGTGGTAGTTAAAGTAACAGCCAGTATGAGCAACCTTGATGAAATCGACATGGTGGATAATCCTAACTTTGGGGATAGAGAGGATTGCGCAATGTACATGGCAATCGTTGATGATGAAGGTCATGAACGTCCTCTTATCGACAACGGTTCTGTAACCATCGAAGTTCAGATGCGTGAGGCACCAGAAAATGCCTATGTTTACAATATTGATCCAGAATCAGGCACCTACAGTTATGTTATGTCAGGTGACCCTGAAACCATAGATTTTGACATATATTCCTTCGGCCTCATTGGATATTGCAATCCAAACGGTGTTTGGGATGATATGGAAATCTGCCCACGAGTTTCTTTGACTTGGGAGGTTGAGCCAATTATCACTGAAGAAGATGAGCAGCCTGTTGAGCTCCTTCAGGAAATCTTTGAGACTGTGCCAGTGACAGAGGAAATGAATGCCGCTGAAACAGGAGAAACAGCTGAGGGAAGCCAATCACAGGAAAATGATTCTCAGGATAGTAACAACCAAGGAACAAATACAAACTCAGAGAATAATCAAGGAGATAGTCCAGTCGGAGATTCAAACAGCCAGTCAGCAGACGCTTCCTCACAACCAGGAGCCTCCGGTGACTCAGGAACCACAGCTCAAAACGCAGACTCATCTGGCGACTCAGGTTCAGCTCCATCAGAAGCAGCTCCAGAAGCTACTGGTCCAGATTGAGTGAGCTGAACAATAAAAAGCAAAACTTAAAATATTATCTCAACCCCATCCCCTGGTGGATGGGGTTTTGCTTCAGGAGGCCATCATGGAATACGATAATAGAAAATATCAGGGGAATCCAAAGGTTGTAGACCGCTGGAAGCTATTTATGATGCTGGAAAAAAGCTTTGCAGATGCAGAGAAATATGTTCTGAAAGGGACAGAATCCAACAAAAAGAACCTGGAACTTCTGGTTGATAGAGTTTATTCAAATCAGTACAAACAGGTGATTTTTCAGGCAGCCAAGGAGTTTGAATCTCTTGCCAAGGAAATGGCTGGTCTGCCGCCTGACAAAATTGTTCCCATAGAAGATGTGGCAAAAAAGATTGTGTTGCTTCATCCGTATATTGGTGAGACTGTAGTGGACAACAATTATGTTTCACGTACACCACTATCTGGGTGGGCCCGTAGGGATGGTGGAAGCTACAGTTTGGCATGGTGGAGCTCCTACTACAAATTGAAAAATGGTGCTGAAATAGATTTTAAGTATGCAACCCTGGGGTTGTGTCTTGATGCAATCGGCGCTGTTTATATCTTAAATTTATTCAATATCAAGAATGCCTTCGGCAATTTGGCTATGGCGAAAGATGCCACTCATTTCAGGGTTGGAATAAAGGATTAAATTATAAAGTTTCTTGATAATATACGTGAATTATTATAAAATTTGTGTGTTAATTTAAAAACAAGGTGTCCTGAGTGCTACCTTGTTTTTGTTTTAGGGAAGTCAAAATTAACAAAGGGGAAAAGTAGTTAGGCCAATGTATTTTAAATAATAAAGGAGTGACTAAAAATGGTAGAATGGAAGAATTTTGACCAGCTGGAGTCTTATTCAAAGCTTCAGGGACTTAAGAACCAGGTTGAGCTCAAGACAGCAATGGTTGGCGCAAACGGAGCAAAGAGAGTTGCAGAGTATTCAGTGCCAATGTCAAACGGAATGACTTTCAACTTTGCTTCAAAGCAGGTTGATGGAGTTGTTCTCGAGGCTCTTCAGCAGCTCGCAGATGAGGCTCAGCTTACAGAGAAGTATTCTGCTCTTTTCAACGGAGAAGTAATCAACACTGGAGAGAAGAGATTAGTTCTTCACCAGCTTACACGTGGTCAGCTTGGCTCAGATGTTATGGCTGATGGCGTAAACAAGAGAGAATTTTATGTAAAGCAGCAGGAGCGTATCGCAGAATTCGCAAACAAGGTTCACGCAGGTGAAATCGTAAACGAAAAGGGCGAGAAGTTCACAACAGCTGTTCAGATTGGTATCGGTGGTTCTGACCTTGGTCCTCGTGCTATGTATCTTGCACTTGAGAACTGGGCAAAGGTTACTGGCACATTCAAGATGGAAGCTCGTTTCATCTCAAACGTAGATCCAGA
>CAMJBT010000068.1 GCA_946403965.1 uncultured Pseudobutyrivibrio sp.
AAGGGTAGAAAAGAGGAAAGATGAAAGCATTTTTAATTTTGGAAGATGGTACAGTATTCGAAGGTACAAGCATAGGTTCAACCAGAGAAGTTGTAAGTGAAATTGTCTTTAATACTTCTATGACAGGATACCTTGAAGTTCTCACAGATCCTTCATATGCTGGTCAGGCAGTGTGTATGACTTATCCACTTATCGGTAATTACGGTATTACTGATGATATGGAAAGCGGTAGACCATGGCCAGATGGATTTATCGTAAGAGAACTTAGTAGAATACCTTCTAATTTCCGCTGTAAAGGAACAATTCAGGATTTCTTGGTAAAGCACAATATAACTGGTATTTCAGGGATTGATACACGTGCTCTTACAAAAATCCTTCGTGACCGCGGAACAATGAATGGTATGATTACAACAAATGAGAATTTTAATTTTGAAGAAATCAAGCCAAAGCTGACAGCATACGCAACTGGTGATGTGGTATCAAAGGTAACCTGTCACGAGAAATCAGTAATGCCTGGCACAGGAAAGAAGGTAGCCCTTCTTGATTTTGGGGCGAAAAGAAATATTGCAAAGTCACTAAATGATAGAGGTTGCGAGGTGACAATTTACCCTGCACATACAAAGGCTAAGGAGATTTTAGCTGGAAATCCAGACGGAATTATGCTTTCAAACGGCCCTGGAGACCCAAAGGATTGTGGTCCTATCATAGATGAGGTTAAAAAGCTTTATGAAAGTGATGTACCAATTTTTGCAATTTGTCTTGGACATCAGCTTATGGCACTTGCAAATGGACTTGATACACACAAGCTTAAGTATGGTCACAGAGGTGGAAATCATCCTGTAAAGGATTTGGAGACCGGAAAGGTATATATATCTTCACAGAACCATGGATATGTTGTAGACACAGATGGGCTTGATGAGAAGATTGCAGTTCCTGCGTTTGTAAATGTAAATGATGGTACAAACGAGGGACTTAAATACACTGGAAAGAACATCTTCACGGTTCAGTTCCATCCAGAGGCATGCCCAGGACCATTAGACAGTGGATATTTGTTTGATAGATTTATTAATATGATGGGAGGAGAGCAGTAATGCCAAAGAGAAATGACATTAAGAAAGTAATGGTGATTGGCTCAGGTCCTATCGTCATCGGCCAGGCGGCAGAGTTTGACTATGCTGGAACTCAGGCTTGTCGTTCACTTAAGGAAGAGGGCATGGAGGTATGTCTGGTAAATTCAAACCCAGCTACAATCATGACTGATAAAGAAATTGCAGATCAGGTTTATATTGAGCCTCTTACTGTAGACGTTTTAAAGCAAATTATCATTAAGGAAAAGCCGGATTCACTTCTTCCTACACTTGGAGGTCAGGCTGGTCTTAATCTTGGTATGGAACTTGCTGAGAGCGGATTCCTTGAGGAGCATGGAGTTAAACTTATTGGTACTACTGCAGAGACAATCTTTAGAGCTGAGGATAGACAGGCTTTCAAGGATACAATGGAAAAGCTCGGAGAGCCTGTTGCAGCTTCACTTGTTGTAAATACTGTTGAAGATGGTATCAAGTTTACAAATACAATAGGATATCCAGTTGTACTTCGTCCTGCCTACACACTTGGTGGTTCAGGCGGTGGTATCGCAAACAATCAGCAGGAACTCGTTGAGATTCTTACAAATGGACTTCGACTTTCACGCGTACACGAGGTACTTGTTGAAAGATGTATCGCTGGTTGGAAGGAAATTGAGTACGAGGTAATGCGTGATGCTAACGGCAACTGTATCACTGTATGTAACATGGAAAACATTGATCCAGTTGGTGTACATACTGGTGATTCAATCGTAGTTGCGCCATCTCAGACACTTGGTGACAAGGAATATCAGATGCTTCGTACATCTGCACTTCGTATTATCGATGAGCTTGGTATTACAGGCGGATGTAATGTTCAGTACGCCCTTCATCCAGAAAGCTTTGAGTACTGTGTTATCGAGGTAAACCCACGAGTTTCTCGTTCATCAGCACTTGCATCAAAGGCAACAGGATACCCAATTGCAAAGGTTGCTGCAAAGATTGCTTTGGGCTACACACTTGATGAGATTCCAAATGCTATTACAAAAAAGACCTTCGCCAGCTTTGAGCCAATGCTTGATTACTGCGTTGTTAAGATTCCACGTCTTCCATTTGACAAGTTCATTACAGCTACAAGAAAGCTTACAACTCAGATGAAGGCTACAGGCGAGGTAATGTCTATCTGCAATAACTTCGAGGGTGCTCTTATGAAGGCCATCCGCTCGTTGGAGCAGCATGTAGATTCTCTTCTTAGCTACGACTTCTGTGACATGACTGATGAGGAGCTAGAGGAAGCACTTACAGTAGTAGACGATAGAAGAATCTACTGTATTGCAGAGGCTCTTAGACGTGGCGCTTCATACGAAACAATCCATAATATCACAAAGATTGATATGTGGTTTATTGATAAAATTAAGATTCTTGTTGAAATGGAACTTAGACTTCAGCAGGAGGAGCTTACAGTTGATCTTCTTAAGGAAGCAAAACGAATTGAGTTCCCAGATAATGTCATCGCTCATTTGAATGGCAAGATGACAGAGGAAGAAGTCAGAAAGATGCGTTATGACAACGGTATCGTAGCAGCTTACAAGATGGTAGATACCTGTGCAGCAGAGTTTGACGCGATGACACCTTACTACTACAGTGTATACGGCAGTGAAAACGAGGCTGTTAAGACTGAAGGTAGAAAGAAGGTACTTGTACTTGGCTCTGGCCCAATCAGAATTGGACAGGGTGTAGAGTTTGATTATTGTTCAGTTCATGCTACTTGGGCATTTGCAAAGGAAGGCTGGGAGACAGTCATCGTAAATAACAATCCAGAGACAGTTTCAACAGACTTTGATATTGCAGACAAGCTTTACTTTGAGCCTCTTACAAACGAGGATGTAGAGTCAATTGTAAATCTTGAAAAGCCAGACGGTGCTATTGTGCAGTTCGGTGGACAGACAGCTATCAAACTTACAGAGCATCTTATGAAAATCGGTGTACCAATTCTTGGTACAAAGGCGGAGGATGTAGATGCAGCAGAGGATAGAGAGCTTTTCGATGAAATCCTTGAGCAGACACAAATCCCACGTGCGGCCGGAGGTACGGTATTTACTGCTGAAGAAGCAAAGGCTGTTGCAAATAGACTTGGATATCCAGTTTTGGTTCGTCCTTCATACGTACTTGGTGGACAAGGTATGCAGATTGCCTTCAATGATGATGAAATCGAAAAGTTCATGGATATCATCAATCAGATTGCTCAAGATCATCCAATCCTTGTAGATAAGTACTTACAGGGTAAGGAGATTGAGGTAGATGCAATTTGCGACGGTGAAAACATCTTAATCCCAGGTATCATGGAGCATATCGAGCGTACTGGTATCCACTCTGGTGATAGTATTTCAGTATATCCTGCTCACACAATTAGCCAGGATATTAAGGATAAGATTGTAGATTACACAGAGCGTCTTGCGAAGGCTCTCCATGTACTTGGCATGATTAACATTCAGTTCATTGCCATGGATGGAGAGGTATACGTAATCGAGGTTAATCCACGAAGCTCTCGTACAGTACCATATATTAGCAAGGTTACAGGAATCCCAATCGTAGACTTGGCAGCTAAGGCAATCCTTGGTCATAAGATTACTGAAATGGGATATAAGCCAGGACTTCAGCCAGAGGCAGATTACATCGCAATCAAGATGCCAGTGTTCTCATTCGAAAAGCTTAGAGGCGCTGAAATATCTCTTGGACCAGAAATGAAATCTACTGGTGAGTGTCTTGGAATAGCAAAGACATTTGAGGAGGCACTTTACAAGGCATTCTTAGGGGCTGGTGTAGTTCTTCCAAAGCACAAGCAGATGATTATCACTGTAAAGGATGCTGATAAGCCTGAGGCACTTGAGGTGGCAAAGAGATTTGAGAAGCTTGGATACACAATTTACGCCACTCGTTCAACAGCTAAATACTTGCAGAATGGTGGAGTGGATTGTCGTCAGGTTAATAAGATTACACAGGAATCTCCAAACGTTATGGACTTAATTCTTGGCCACAAAATCGACCTTGTTATTGATACTCCTACTCAGGGACATGGTGACAAGACACGAGATGGATTCTTAATCAGAAGAAATGCTATCGAAACAGGTATCAACTGTATTACTGCTATGGATACTGCGGTGGCTCTTGCAACATCACTTGAGAGCGCAACTACAGAGTACACACTTGTGGATGTAGCTAAAATTTAAAATATAAAAAAACGGGTTCCTAGGCTATCTATAGATAGTCACTGAACCCGTTTTATTTTTAGGGAGCATATAAAAGCATATAACATCTCCTATAGAAAATTATTATCTCTCAAACAATTCAATAAGTTTCAGTTTTATGGTTGAGTAAGGATGTTCTCTCAATGGCAAATTGAATTTAGTTGCTCCAATTAGTACTGTCTGAGGATGAGTAAATTCCATGAATCCCCATTTTCCGTGGTAGGCTCCTAGACCAGAATGGCCAACACCATTAAATGGTACACCTTTTACCATCATATGCAGGCATACTTCATTGATACAACCTCCACCAAATTGCATTTTTTGCATAGTTCTTTTTGCCCACGAAATATCCTTCGTAAATACGTAGAGGGATAGGCCTTTTTCCCTTTTTGAGATTGTTTGTAGCAGGGAATCGATTTCGGAATCATTGTATGTTACCACAGGTAGAAGTGGACAGAACAATTCCTTTTTTACAATATCATCATCAATATCTATTGGATATAAAATGGTAGGGGCGAATTTTAAAGTTTCTTTATTGCCATATCCTCCATAAACTATTTTTTTGGTATAGTCTTTTGACCACCTAATACATTTATCAAATGCAGCCTCATTTATGAGATGTGAGTATTCGTCATTATTGATAGGATTTTCACCAAGCTGATTTATAAAAGCTTGTTTTAATTTATCGATAAAGTCTTCTGCAATTTCACTTGCCACAGCAATCTGATTAATATTGATACAGATTTGTCCACTGTTAAGAGTCTTAAAAAAAGCAATTTTTCTAGCTGCATCCTTCAAATCAGCATCTTTCCTAATGATACACCAGTTTCCAGTTTCACCACCAAGCTCAAGGGCAGTAGAAGTAAGGTTTTTAGCAGCTTCCTGAAGTACATGAACACCAACTCTAGGAGATCCGGTATAAAAAATCTTGTCAAAACGCTGAGCTAAACACATATCCGCAACATCATGTCCACCATCAATTATGGTGACGTATTTTTGGGGAAAAGTATCACTAATAATTTCTATTAATGCTTTTGTGCAGGCTGAAGATTTGGAGCTTGCTTTAATGACTGCAGTATTTCCTCCGGCTATGGAAGCAGTGAGTACACCAAGTGACAAAAGTACAGGAAAATTAAATGGACTTATAATTAAAGAAACGCCATAAGGAACTTTGTAAACCTTCGTAATAATACTTGGAAAACAATGGAGCCCACTAAAATGAGTTTCAGGCTTAGCCCATTTTTTTAGTCCTTTTATAGTTTCATTTATTTCTAATATAAGGCTTCCAATATCGCAAAAATATGCTTCCATTGGAGCACGACCTAAATCTTCGTATAGGGCCTGCTCTAATTTATTTCTATTTATAATTACAGCACTTTTTAGTTTCTTTAATTGATTAAGGCGCCAGTTTATATCCAAAGTTATATCTGACCTAAATAAGTCTCTTTGTTCCTCAACGATTTTTTGGATTTCTAAATTAGTATACATGCACTTTCCCTCATAGCAAAAAATTATCCATTTGATTTCACAGGTAAAAATGTTTTGTCAGTTGTGGTGTTTTTTTTAAGTAGCTGGAAAAACTATTTCAAAGGATACTATATAGGTTCATATTACCATATAGGTTATGGTATACTCTAAAATAATTGTGGATTATTTGTAAATTTTTAAAAATGTGTTGACCTTCCACCTTATGGAAGGTTTATATTCGAAGCATAGACAAGGCCAAGTCTTAGGAAAATGGATTAAAGCTTTTGCTAGCAAGGATTAAATCCAATGGGAGGATTAAAATGGAAACTGTACATACATTATCAATTATAGGAATGTGCTTTTCATTTATCATTGCCGTAGGTCTTCCAACGGGGCTGATGATTTATTCATTTAGGAAAATGAATGCTGACATGATTTGGTTCGCGATAGGAGCGATAACCTTTGTAGTTTTTGCAATTGGGTTAGAACAGATTCTTCATTTGGTGATGCTAAAGTTTTTTAGAGAATCGCTAATGGAAAATCTTGTTATCAAGGCTATTTATGGAGGATTAGCAGCAGGAATTTTTGAAGAGGTAGGACGATTCATATCCATGAATCTTTTTAAGAAACATTCATTATCCAAAGAAAATGCGTTTATGTATGGAGTTGGTCATGGTGGAATTGAGGCAATTCTCATTGTTGGATTAACATCAATATCAAATCTGATTTCTTCAATAATGATAAATGCAGGTACATTTGAAGCTACTTTATCATCCTTGGATGAACAGACTAAGGCAAAGACTATGGAGCAAATCTCATTGCTTTGGACTACAAATTCTATAGATTTTTACCTTGCTGGAGTAGAGAGAGTGGTGGCTATCACACTACATATTTGTCTGTCTTATATAGTTTATAGGGGGGTTAAAGAGCACAAAATACAATTGCTGTTTCTTGCAATATTAATTCATGCCGGAGTTGATTTTATTACAGTTTTATTGGCAGGATATGTTTCAGCAGTGGTGCTTGAACTAGTATTGATTGTTATAGTTGCTAGCTTAACTGTACTTGTTGGAAAAAGATTTTATGCTGAGCAGACAATTGATTTAGGAGAATAGTTTATGGTTGAAAAGGTTTATAGTACTAGATGCGGGAATATTCATTATTGGATAAATACTAATGGCGAGTGTAAGGATAAACAGCTAGTGTTTTTACCTGGGTTAACTGCAGATCACAGACTATTTGATATGCAGATTGAGTTTTTTGAAGGAAAGTATCCTGTGTTTGTATGGGATGCACCAGCTCATGCTCTTTCATATCCATTTGATATGGATTTTTCCTTGGCGGATAAAGCTACCTGGCTAAATGAAATCCTTGTAGAAAATGGTTTCGATAAGCCTGTTATTATTGGACAATCCATGGGTGGATATTTAGGACAGATGTTTATGCAGCTTTTTCCTAATAAAGCGGTCGGGTTTGTATCCATTGATTCCGCACCATTGCAAAAGCAATATTATACAGGAATTGAACTGTGGCTACTTCACAGAATGACTCCGGTGTATCGCTATTATCCATGGAAAACTCTTTTGCGGCAGGGAACAAATGGGGTGGCAACCTCTGAATATGGACGTGCCTTAATGAAGGAGTTTATGATGACCTATGACGGTGACCAGGAAAGATATTCAAGTCTTGCAGGTGGCGGCTACAGGATTTTAGTGGAGGCAGTGGAGGAAGAGCTTCCTTATGAGATTGCGTGCCCTGCCATGCTTATATGTGGCACAAAGGACATGGCAGGCTCTACTAAAAGGTACAATAGAGCCTGGCATGCTCGCACAGGATTGCCACTTCACTGGATTGAAGGAGCCGGCCATAACGCAAATACGGATAAGCCAGATGAAATTAATATGTTAATTGCAGAATTTTTAAAATGAGACTTACGTTGAAAAATAGGACTCAAGTAACACAAACAAAATAGTGGAGACAGCATGAAGATCAATCAAGTAGAAGAGTTAGTTGGGATTACAAAAAAGAATATTCGTTTCTATGAGGAGCAGGGGCTTATAAGTCCTGAAAGAAACAGAGATAATGGATATAGAGAGTATTCTCTGAAGGATGTTGAACTTTTAAATAAGATAAAGCTTTTTAGAAGCCTGGAGGTTCCTATTGAGGAGATTAAGAAGCTAGAAACAGAAGAGGCCTCAGTTACAGAATGTTTGGATAGACACATTTCTCATTTCACCAATAGACAACAAGAAATTGATGTTATGAAAGAGATGTGCAAGGAAATCATAGAAGCAAATGTTCAATTTGAAAATTTGCAGGCTGACTCTTATCTTGAGGATATGAAAAAGCTCGAGAAGGGAGGCGTTAGATTTATGGATGTAAACAAAACAGATATAAAAAAGACGAAGCAAGGGCCTATTATTGCAGCAGCGGTGAGTGTGGCATTTTTTATTGCGATGATTATTATAATTGGCTGGACAGCTTTAAGTGATCCAGATACCCCTTGGGGTTTAATTGCAATTATTATACTGTTATTTATAGCAATGATTGTTGGAACAATTATTGCGCTTAAACAAAGATTGAATGAAATTGAAGGAGGAGAAATAAATGAAGCTCGTAAGTATTGAAACAATCCCAGGACAAAATTTTGAGGTGCTAGGAGTAGTAAAAGGAACAATCGTACAGTCAAAGAATTTTGGAAAAGATTTTATGGCAGGAATGAAGACTCTTGTTGGTGGAGAAATTAAAGGATATACCGATATGCTTGTTGAAGCTAGACAGATTGCTACTAAAAGAATGGTAGATGAGGCAGAGCAGCTGGGAGCAGATGCAATTGTAGGTGTAAGATATGCATCTTCATCTGTAATGCAAGGTGCAGCAGAAGTTATGGCATATGGTACTGCTGTAAAGTTTGTATAATGCAATATTGATATTGCGGAACATGTAAAACATGGAGCTAGAAGTCCTAGGTTTTTGATTTCCTAACTTCTGGCTCTTTTTTTGTTTATGATGTATAATTGCACCCAGAATAATAGGAATTTAAAGATAATGGAGATGTAATATGTCATATTTAATCAAAGACACAACAAAAGAAGAGAGAGAGCAGATCGTTAAAGAATCTCTTGGGAATATTGAAGCAAATTGTGATGGCTGTATGGCTGGGCTTGCAGAGATGTATGAGGATTATATTGAAGGCAAGAAGGAGCTTCGCGAGATTAACATGGAGTTTAACGCCAGATATGTAAAAGATGATAATATGGAAGGCCGTGAAGGCAGAAGCTGCGTGATGTAGAAATCTTACTAGATGAAATTACTTTAAAGGAGAACACTAATGACAGATTATAATTTACTAGCTGAACAGATTAAATCACTAGCAGAGGATGAGCCATATTTTATTCCCGTGCTTTCAAACGCATCGGCAATTATTTATGACTCTATGGAGGATCTAAACTGGGTAGGATTTTATCTAATGAACAAAGGCTCACTATTGCTTGGTCCATTTCAAGGAAAGGTTGCTTGTATCAGAATTGCACTTGGAAAAGGAGTGTGCGGTACTGCCGCAGGAAATGATGAAACTCTTGTTGTTCCAAATGTACATGAATTTCCAGGCCATATTGCATGTGACTGTGCATCTAATTCTGAGATTGTTGTACCTATCCACAAGGATGGAAAGCTAGTTGGCGTGCTTGATATTGATAGTCCAAAGCTTAATAGATTTTCTGAGGATGATAAACTAGGACTGGAGAGATTTGTAAAAGCACTTGAGAATGTGATTAGTTTTGAATAACATTGCACATTGAAATAACTGTATTGGCTGTGGTTGATATTCAAAAGAAGTACATGGAGAATAAGATAAAAAGGAGAGGAAGCTATGAGTATAGTAGTAAATTTAAGATATAAAGGGGAGAGTTCTTTTGATAGACTGTTGGGAAAATCAGGAGGCTATTGATGTTCATCATGCATCACCTATGATGGCAAAAATAGCAGAGCTTAGAGAAAAGTATGATTTGCATATGACTGTAGAAAGATATGTTTCAGAGAAACTATCAGAGCATGATCAGTCTTTTATTAGAAAATAAAGAACAGGAATTATTGATAAAATATATCATTAAATAATATGGCACTATATATCTATTGACTTAGTAGGTGTATGGTGCTATTTTTAATTGCATACCAAGTAAGTAGGTAAATAACTACAAACTAAAAAATTAATAGAAAGGGTATAAAGATTATGTTTGTTTATGCAGATAACGCAGCAACAACAGCTGTTTCACCAAAGGTTGTTGAGGCAATGCTTCCATATTTCACAGAGGTATACGGAAATCCTTCCAGCCTCTATTCAGTTGGTCAAAAGGCAAAGGAGGTTCTTGAAGAATCCAGAGAGAGAATTGCCAAACTTATTGGTGCCAATCCACGAGAGATATATTTCACATCAGGTGGTAGCGAGGCCGATAACCAGGCAATTATTTCGGCTGCTAGAATAGGAGAGAAGAAAGGAAAAAAGCATATCATATCAACTGCTTTTGAGCATCATGCAGTACTTCATACTTTAAAAGCTCTTGAAAAGGAAGGATTTGAAATTGAGCTTTTAGATGTTCATTCAAATGGAGTTGTTACAGCAGAACAGGTCGCAAATGCAATTCGTGAGGATACAGCACTAGTAACAATCATGTATGCAAACAATGAAATTGGAACAGTTCAGCCAATATCTGAAATCGGAGCAGTATGCAAGGAAAAGAATGTTCTATTCCATACAGATGCAGTTCAGGCAGTTAGCCATCTTCATATTGATGTAAAAGAACAGAATATTGATATGCTTTCAATTTCAGCTCATAAGTTCCATGGACCTAAGGGCGTAGGTGTTCTTTATGCCAGAGGAGGAATTGTCCTTACAAATGTGATTAATGGCGGTGCACAGGAAAGAGGCAAGCGTGCTGGTACAGAGAATCTTGCTGGAATTGTTGGTATGACAGTTGCTTTAGAAGATGCGATTGCTCATATTGATGAGAACAATGAAAAGTTTGCAAAGCTTCAAGATAGATTAATTGAAGGTCTTTCAAAGATTCCATATTCAGAGCTTAACGGTGATAGAAATCAAAGAGTGAAATCCAATGTAAACTTCTGCTTTGAAGGAATTGAGGGAGAGTCTCTTCTTCTTTTATTAGATGATAAAGGTGTGGCTGTTTCATCAGGTTCAGCTTGTACTTCAGGTTCTCTTGATCCTAGCCATGTACTTCTTGCAATTGGTCGACCACACGAGGTTGCTCATGGTTCACTTCGTATCTCACTTGGAGAAGATGCAACTGAGGAACAGGTTGACTATATTATCAAATCAGTTACTGAAGTTGTTGAGTATCTACGTGGATTCTCACCATTCTGGGGAGATTTGGTTAGTGGAAAGAGACCACATGTATTTGCAGAACATAGCGTAGCATAAGAAGAGTAATTGGAGGATTAGAAAATGGCATTATATAGTGAAAAGGTTATGGATCACTTTAGAAATCCTAGAAATGTAGGAGTGATTGAAAATGCTGACGGAGTTGGTGAAGTTGGTAACCCAGTCTGTGGCGATATCATGAAGATATATTTGAAAATTAATGATGAACAGGTTATCGAAGATGTAAAGTTTGAAACATTTGGATGCGGTAGTGCTATTGCTTCATCATCAATGGCAACAGAGCTTATTATGGGCAAGCCTGTTTCAGAGGCCCTTCAGCTTACAAACAAGGCTGTTACAGAGGCTTTGGATGGACTTCCAGCACACAAGCTTCATTGCTCAGTACTTGCTGAAGAGGCAATTAAGTCAGCTGTAAAGAATTATTACGACAACAATGGAATTGAGTATGATCCAGCTGATTTTCCAGATGAACACGATTGCGAAGCATGTCATATGCATTAGTTTGCAAATAGAGGCATAAATAAGTTAAAATAGTTTCACTATTAATATGAAGGGAAACTATTAAATGAGCAGTATTAAAAAACAACCAAAAGCAAATGCTAAGGCGTTGTTGCCTATAGCTTTGTTTTTGGTTTTATATTTGGGAAATGGAATTTATTTTCAATATATTTCACCTATTGACGGGCAGATGGGATTTTATGTAGTCTCGGTAGTTCTGTCCTTTACTTTTGCACTGATTCTTGCTTTTGCTCAAAACAGAGGAAAAAGCTTTGAAGAAAAGATTCACATTTGTGCAGAAGGTATTGGGGATGACAACATCGTTACAATGCTTTTTATTTTTATTCTGGCAGGAGCATTTAGTGGTGTAGCAGGTGAAGCAGGAGGAGCAGCATCAACTGCCAATCTGTTGCTGAGCATAATACCAGGTCGTTTTGCTATACCAGGTTTGTTTATTATTGCATGTTTGATTTCTATGGCAATGGGTACTAGTGTAGGGACAATCTCAGTTCTGGCACCTATTGCATGTGCGGTTTCTAAAAGTGGAAACTTAGAGCTGGCGTTTTGTGTTGGCGTTGTGGTTGGCGGAGCGATGTTTGGTGATAATCTCTCCTTCATTTCAGATACTACTATTGCGGCTACAAAGACTCAAGGCATTGCTATGAATGAAAAGTTCAAGGCAAATTTGAAGCTTGCTTTACCATCGGCACTAGTGACATTAGTCATTCTTGGAATATACGCATTTAAATCTGGTGGTGCCTCTATTGGCAATTATGAATACAACATTTGGCAGGCTCTTCCATATTTCATTGTCTTGATTTTATCTGTGATGGCTGTAAATGTTTTCAAAGTTTTATTGCTTGGATGTTTTCTATTTGTTATTGTAGGAATATTTACAGGCTCTCTTACTTACGTTTCTGGCCTTTCATCTATGGGAACAGGTATAGCAGGTATGTTTGAGACAATGATTGTCACGATACTGGTAGCGTCTGTTGCATCACTTATTAGAGAGCATGGTGGTTTTGAAGCAATTCTTGCCTTAATCAGGAGTAAAGCTGGAAACAAAAAAGGTGGAATGCTTGGTATAGCCTTCCTTACCATGTTTATGGATCTGGCCACAGCAAATAATACTGTTGCTATCGTAATTGCAGCACCAATTGCGAAACATATCAGTGAAGAATATGGAGTGGAACCAAAAAAGACAGCTTCTCTATTGGACACATGCTCTTGTATTATGCAGGGAATTATTCCTTATGGAGCACAGCTTTTGGTTGCATCAAATATTGCAAAGATAGCCAGCTTCTCATTAATTCCATGGCTGATATACCCATTTGTACTATTGGTATTTGTGGCTGTTTCTATTGCCAGGGAATCGTAAATAGATAAATCCATTTCTTAATAGAAAATAATTATGAGGTATTTGAATTAATGAATCAGTTTTCAAGGACAGAGCTTTTGCTTGGCAAAGAGGCAATGGAAACTCTCAAAAATAAAAGGGTTGCTATATTTGGAATTGGCGGTGTAGGCGGCTATGTATGTGAATCTCTTGTGAGAACAGGTATTGGACATTTTGATATTGTAGATGATGACAAGGTTTGTCTTACCAATCTCAACCGTCAAATTATTGCTACTCGTAGTACTGTTGGAAAAGATAAGGTGGAGGTGATGAAAGCACGTATGTTGGATATTAATCCTAACGCAGACATCACCATACATAAATGCTTTTTCCTTCCAGAAAATGCAGAGGATTTTCCATTTGAGGAATATGATTATGTAGTTGATGCTGTAGATACTGTTACAGCAAAAATCGAAATCATTATGAGATGTCAGGAAAAAGGCGTGCCTGTAATTAGCTGCATGGGTGCTGGCAATAAACTTGATCCTAGCAGATTCAAAGTTGCAGATATTTATAAGACTACAATGTGTCCATTGGCAAAGGTTATGAGGCGTGAACTGAAGAAAAGAGGAGTAAAAAAGCTAAAAGTGGTATTTTCAGATGAAAAACCGGTTACACCACTTGAAGATATGTCTACTAGTTGTAAAGCAAATTGTATATGTCCTCCTGGGGCAGAAAGAAAATGTACAGATAGACGAGCTATTCCAGGTTCAACAGCTTTTGCACCTGCGGTGGCAGGTCTTATTCTTGCAAGTGAAGTTGTAAAAGATTTAATAGGTTAGTATAAAAAGGGGTTCAGAAAGGGAGAAATAATGACACTACAACAGGTTTTATATGCATTAACAATTCAGGAATATGGGTCTATGAACAAAGCTGCTGAAAAGCTTTATATTGTTCAACCTACACTTACAAGCGCAATTCAAGAACTTGAAAACGAGGTGGGGATTACCATCTTTATGCGTACAAACAAGGGTGTTATTGTTACTCCGGAGGGCGAAGAATTCCTTAACGATATTAGAGGCTTTTACCGGCAGTATGACATGGTAATGCAAAAATATAGTGGAGAGGGAAATTACAAAAGAAAGTTTGGTGTATCTACTCAGCATTATACGTTTGCTGTACGTGCTTTTGTGGATATGGCTAAACAATACGATATGAATGATTTCGATTTTGCTCTTCGCGAAACCACCACTTTAGATATAATCAAGGATGTAAGCTCTTTAAAAAGTGAAATTGGCGTCCTTTATATTAATGAACTTAATCGTAAGGGACTGAACCGTTTATTTACTGAACATAGTTTGGAATTCCATTCTCTTATAAAATGTAAGGCATTTGTTTATTTATGGCATGAGCATCCACTTGCAAATATGGAATCTATTGGAATAGAGGATTTGCAGGATTATCCTTGTATGTTTTTTGAACAGGGAGATAACAGTGAATATCTTGCAGAGGAAATTCTTAGCGAAAATTTTTATCCAAAGATGCTTCGAGTAACGGATCGTTCTACCATGCTTAATTTAGTTCGTGCTCTTAACGGATATACGTTATGCTCCGGAATTATTTGGGGAGATTTGAATGGAGATGGATATATTGTTGTTCCATTCAGAGGTGATGCTGAAAATCCAAATAGTGTTATGGATATTGGCTATATAACAAAGAAAAACACTGTGATGTCAAAGATGGGAAAAGAGTTTTTAGAAGAAGTCGATAAAGCCTTAGACCAGATTGACAAATCAGTAATATATGAAGAAGAATAAAAAACTTCCCCTCACATGTA
>CAMJBT010000069.1 GCA_946403965.1 uncultured Pseudobutyrivibrio sp.
TTCACAACTCGATGCGCTAAGCCCCTCCAAGCCATTGCGGCGCACTTAACTGCTGTGTTATCACTCCTGCGCAGGATATTTAATTTTCAAGATACTATGTCCCCCTACTTATAAAGGACTGGGAGAGGCGTTTTGATAAGCCTTTCCAGCAAATTTTTCAGAAAATTTTCCATTTCTGAAAATTGCCCTCTACTTATAAGGGAATGGGAAGGGCGTTTTGCACAGTCTTTTTGCAAAATTTTGTACAACTGCACAAGCACCGTATTATTTGTCCCTCTACTTATAGGGAACTGGGAGGGCCCTTTTGGCAACCATTTTCATAATAATTTCATATTATTTTGTAGAGGTGCATAATTGCCGGCTTATGAATGTTCCCATTTTTATCGCCTCATATAGTAGCCGTCGGGAAGGGCTGTTTTGAGCAACTTTTTTAAAAGTTCGTATGATTGCACAAGTTCGATCACTTATTTTGCTGCCGCTTTTGTGTCCTTCATATAGTAGCCGCTGAGAGAGGCTCTTTTGGGCCATGATTTTGAAACTTTGTAGGCTTGCACAGAATCATGTTTGCCGCTTCGTGTATTTTGCCAATCATAAAACTAACAACTATCAACTTTGCTATCAGCAAAACCGAAGATATACCGCCGTTTACGATAGCCTGGTAGCAAGTTAGCAATTTTTTTACAGGAGCCCTTGCGCAGTACCGTTCCTTTCATTCCGTCTTGTGTGACGAGAGAGAAGTATTTCACAGCTCGATGCGCTAAGCCCCTCCGAAGAAGGGTGCCCCTTCAGCCGACTTCGCAGGCTACTGTATGCGAACCGTTACTTTACGGCTCGGTAGCCAAACTTGCTGAGGACACGCTGCGGAACTATTGCGGCGCACTTAACTGCTGTGTATCACTCCTGCGCAGGATATTCAGTTGTCAAGATTCTATGCCCTCTACTTATAGAGGAATGGCAGAGACGTTTTGTAGCCCTGTTTTCAAAAACTTTGTGACTATGCACAAGCCGATGCATATGGTGGCTGTTTATTTTGCCCTCTACTTATAAGGGAATGGGAGAAGGTGTTTTTGAAGTTTGACTAAAAAACTTTGGATAGCTGCACAAAACATAACCAATATGTGCCGATTATTTTGCCCTCTACTTATAGAGAACTGGGAAAGGCGCTTTGCAACCCTATTTCACATAATTTTCACTTTAATTTGTAGAGCTGCATAAAAGCCGGCTGAATAAAACTCGCGTTTTTATCGTTGCCTTATTGTCGCCGATGAGGAGGACGCCTTTCAATACCCTCTACTTATAGAGAACTGGGAAAGCCGTTTTGCACAGCCATTTTTCAAATCTTTGGATAAACGCACAAAAAACAGCACCTGCAATTGTGTATGTTGCAGGTACTGTGCCGACATATCATTCAACTATTTATTACAGCATTAACTGTACATTTAGCAGAAACAGAATTACATGGTATTCCATATGTACATGAAAAGCTAAGCAATATTTCTATAAGGCAGCAAATTTTAGAAAAAAGTTGACAAATAGCAGCAAATATGTTATAATGCCAGGTGGAGGTGTGCTAAATGAATGAAATAGGTATTTATATAAAACAAAAAAGAGAGTCTTTCGGATACTCTCTTAAACAATTAGCCTCTCTCTGCGGAACAAGTGATAGTGAACTATATAAAATTGAAAAAGGGTCCAGAAAAAAGCCAAACTGGAAAATTCTCTGTGGAATCGCCAAAGCTCTTGATATACACCCTTTTGAAATACTTCTCAAAGCCGGATATATAACAGACAACGATATCTCTCCTGATAACAGAATAAAAAGGCTAAACGATCTTTCTTCCAGTGATTTAGCATTGGTTCAGCTCTATATTGATTTTTTAATAGCCAAAAGAAATGGAAATCTGAAAGGAATGGGTGAAAACAATGATTTACAGATTAGGTGAATTATTCTGCGGACCAGGAGGCATAGCATGGGGAGCAACTAACGCAGACATTAATGATCCTGAATATGGCATTGTTCACCAATGGGCAAATGATTATGATGCAGATACCTGCAGAACATATAGACATAATATATGCCCTGACGCTCCTGAAACTGTATATCACGAAGATATACGCAAGTTTGATATGTCCCAGCTCGCACCTATAGACGCTCTTGCATTTGGTTTCCCATGCAATGACTATAGTGTTGTTGGCGAGCAAAAGGGAATGAACGGCGTTTATGGTCCTCTGTATTCTTATGGCGTAAAAGCTCTTAAGCAGTTTAATCCTATATGGTTTTTAGCAGAAAATGTCGGAGGCTTACGAAATGCAAATGACGGAAAAGCTTTTACAAAAATTATTTCAGAGCTTAAAGACGCAGGATACCAAGTTGTTCCTCATTTATACAAATTCGAAGAATATGGTATTCCGCAGGCAAGGCATCGTATTATTATAGTGGGAATTAGAAACGATATTGATGTCGTTTATCATGTCCCGTCAACTGCTCCTTATGAAAATGTTGATAATTCTTGCAGAACAGCTATTGAAAATCCACCTATTCCACAAGATGCGCTCAATAACGAGAGAACCAAGCAATCTTCTCAAGTAGTTAAGCGTCTTGAACATATCTTACCTGGACAAAATGCGTTCACAGCTGATTTGCCTGATGATCTTAAACTTAATGTTAAGGGAGCTAAAATAAGCCAGATATATAAAAGACTTGATCCAGATAAACCATCATATACTGTAACAGGAAGCGGCGGCGGCGGTACCCATATCTATCATTGGGCAGAACCGCGTGCATTGACCAACAGAGAAAGAGCAAGGCTTCAAACATTTCCTGATGATTATGAATTTATCGGAAGCAAAGAATGCGTAAGAAAACAGATTGGTATGGCTGTACCATGCAGAGGAGCTAAAATAATTTTCGAGGCAATTCTAAAAAGTTTTGCCGGTATACCTTACGACTATATCGAGCCTAATATTAATGAATAAAATTAGCGGTGTTCTAACATTTGAACACCGCTTTTATCTTTATATTATTTCAAGTAAAATCTCTGTTGGGCTTGTAAATACAACTTTTATGCTATTTTCTGTTGTAGCTCCAACATATTCAAACCATTCGCCTAATCTTTTCAGATCACCTTTGATTGCAAAATTTTTAGCATACGGATCACCAGCTCTGCTACAGCCTTGAGCAAGAAGAATTTCATTTTCTAAAAAGCCATCACTTGAAGTTACATAAAACTCGTTATAGCCTAAACCCACCTGCAGATTATTCGAGTTGTATATTTCGTATTCAATGGCATATTTTTTTGGAATGGCAAAATAAGCCTCTCCTTCAATAGGCGGTCTATTCGTTGGATTTCGATATGTTCCCCAATCATGCTGTGCATTTCCAATCGGAACAATAAAAGAATCTCCTCTTTTAGGCATAGTCAGCTCCTCCTTATTATTTAAATTTTATTAATTATACTTTTGTATAATTGAGACAAATATTCATCAGCCACTTTCTTCTTCAGCTGGCATTCCCAGATTGTAAGTACACGCCAGCCTTGAGATTCAAGCTGTGCAGTGTTAGCTTTATCACGATCAATATTGCCGTTTATTTTTTTAGTCCAGTATTCAATATTACTCGCTGGCATAACGAACCGCCCACAATCATGCTTATGCCAGAAGCAGCCATTAACAAAAACTACCGTCTTATATTTTCTCAAAACTATGTCAGGCTTTCCGGGCAGAGTACGCACATTTTTCCTATACCGCAAGCCCTTTGAAAACAGGTACTTACGAACAATTTCCTCCGGCTTAGAATTTGTGCTTCTGATATGTGACATATTCATACTGCGGATTTCTTTTGAATGATTATCCGCCATTATCGCTCACCCAAAGCCTTACTCGGAGAAAAGTCCATATAATACAATTCTTCATCTATTCTTGCAAATACAACATCAGTACGTCCATAAAGCTCTAAATCCTCTCTTGTAACTGGGTGTCCGTTTGGCAAATTAAGTCTGTTGCGGAAATACTCACCCAAAAGAGAGTTATTCATTGGTGTTGTCAACGCTTTGTTGTTTTGCTGTTCTACCCTTAAAATAAGCTGATGCCCGTCATCTGTCAATACTGTAAAGTGACGATCAGTCGGGAAGAAATCCTGTCTTGCAATTTGAATTGGTATTCTTATATATGCTTCATTATGATTCCGTTTATCTCGCTGTCCCCAATTTAAGCCTGATGTTCCTGCAACAACACCTTTATTTGTAAGGAGAGAAAGACTAACGCTGTCAACCGAGCCGCAGGATATCCTGCCGATCAATTCAGCTTCATCGTCAAGAATAGGATGATTGTTGCGAATAATTATCATATCATCAATTTCTGAATGATTACAGTAACAGGATCTGCTTTCAACATCGCAGAAATACTCAAACGCTTCTCTTGGTGAGCATTCCTCCATAATTTCACGCCTTGATGAAATAAAAGCGTTTTGAGTGAAATCTGCTGACCCCATAAAAGCTCGTTCTGGCTTTTCTCCCTTAAGCCAAATATATAGATTTGAGTGCTCAGGCGGATTATCTGATAAATAACTGCAGCTAAAAGACCGCACACTCTTTGAAGTATATACGTTATGGAGCGACACAAAACCTTGATGAGCAGGAATACTGATTCCATCAAAGGGCGTCATACCAACAATAATTGATATATCAACAGCATCTGTTTTCTTTTCCTGAAGCTGTTTCATATACCACGATGCCATATTGGGTGTTGCATAGCTGCTGAGAATAAGCAGCTTATCAGCCCCTGTCAAAATTGGATCAAATAAAATTGATTTTGTTATATCTCCTGTTATCATATTATTCTCCCTGAGTATCGTCTTCTATTACATCATAGTACATTGTTCCATGCGGAAGCTTAATATTAGGTATCCAAAGCTTTCTGCCTTTCCAGCCTTTATTGCCTGTAATCTGATACATGGTCAATACAGGTTTATCAGTAAACTGACCGCCCAATTTCCAGTCGTTTGGAGAAAGCAAAGCACCAGTCCCCTGAGCAATATCTCTTTCACGCCTTACGATCAGAATTCCTTGTCCCGCAGGAGTATCTGCAAGCATAGTATCCAATACGGACATAAAAGCAGACAGCTTAAAATCGGGACTTGGAATGATATGCGACAACACTTCCTTGATAAATCTCAGGCTCACCTGATAATAAGGCTCTGTGTTGTCAAAAACTTTCAGAAGCTCGGAAATGCTTTCGATGGTATCATTATCAGGATAGAACGGATAGTAGTTTGTTCCGCCCGATATAATCTCAACGTGTTTATTGTCAAGCACATTCTTTCTGGTAGGATTAAGACCTTCGGGATAATAAATCTTAACATCATCTATGCCGCGCTCGATTTGAGCGATGATAGAGTTATTCGTAGAATTTATATCAGAGAACAGCTTATAAAGATGCTCGTCAATATAAATCATCATCATCCCTGGATCACGGTCATATCCAAACATTCGGCTGTGCTGCCACATTGTATCCGCCTGCGGTTTCTTGCTTGTTCTTGTATAGTAGATAGTCTGCAATCCAGGGAATGTAACACCTCTGCCGAGTGTATTTCCTCCGATAACGATATTGCTTCCCTGAGCATAAGCAGAGCTGTCAACTTCGTTAGTGCCGTTCATTATGTAAACATTGATTTCATCGTTCTTTACAAGTCTCTCAGCTTTGCTGAATATAACATCATCAGAGAGTTTAGCGGATTTCTGCGGATTGAGTGATGTACTATGCCTTAGTATTTCTGCCTTAAACTCTGTATTGTTAGCTTTGCACCATTCCAGCACTTTCTTTACTTCTTTTGCAAAGGTGTTGTGTGCCGACTGCCTCACACTTGGGTGAATAAGGCCATTGCAAACCTTTCCGCCAGATGCAAGCACCTGAGCTGATACTGCGATATGGCGTAAAACTGCTTCTTTTGTATCTTCTTTAACAGTTTCAAGAAATGTTATGCAGTCGGACTTCTGAGAGGATGGGAAGAAGAAATCTCCGCCCAAATAGGCACTTCCAGGCTGAAAATAATAGGTGAAATAAGGGTGCCAGCCCGATGCCATTGTTTGAAGCAGGATAGCCTGCGGTGTGCCCGTAACTTGGAGATACAGACTGCTTGTTGCTCCATTCTTGATAGAATTGAGATACTTGTTGATTGAAGAAAATTGATTGCCTTTGCGGTTAATAAAGGTATTGAGAGATGCAGCATCCGCCTCATCATCAATAATAAAAAGCGGATTGCCTTTCATAAATCCCGTAGTATTGAAGATGTTAGCCCATTTTCTTAATACTCTGGAGTTCTTTTTCAGAATGATAATTGCAGGCTGTATAAGGCTGTTTTCAACGAACAAGCCTGTATCATCTTCTCCGCAGATACAAAAACCTTCCAGATCAGACTTTACACGCTCTAATGTCTGAGCCTGCAAAACAATATTATCTGTTGTAAGTATCAGAAATGCAGGAAAGCCTAAATCAGCGGCTTTGCATAAGATGCCAAACATCTGTCCTGTCTTGCCTGATTGAACATTTCCGAAAAGGAGTCCAATTTCATGACTTGTAAATGAAAATGTGCTGATATAGCTCTTTCCAATATCCTCTGCGGTTTTTGAGATAGACTCTGCGAGCTTCTCGTTACCCCTCGCTATGATTTTGTTCAGATAGGTTTTAAGATACTGCATATATTATTCCTCGTCTTTGGAAGAAATAAACTCAACGATCCATACGTCAAGCTCATTTCCGTCCTCGTCTGCTGCTTTCTTATTGGTCTTAGTAAATGTAAGACTGTCACACCCATAGGCTTCAAGCATTTCCTTTGTTATCATGCCTATTCTGTCTGTATCCTTTTGTGTATCATGTACGGGTGTAACCAAACCTGCAGCAGCAATTCTGCCTTTGAGCCAATATCCTAAGATATGCTCACTTCCTACAGCGTTAAGCTGTTTGTTGTTATCGCTGGTGGTATGTGCCTTGAACATAAAGCCGTCATCGGTTACGATAAAGAATGGTTCGTTTCTCTTGGGGTATCCAGGCAGGGTGTAAACGCTACTCGGAACAGTTATCTGAAATTCATACCAGTTTCTTGATTTAGGTCTTTTTGGATTTCGTGTGTCAAGAGAATAGCAGACATTAATATTAGATTGGGTATAGTGCTTTTTATCGTCCATAAATCTCTCACAAAAGGCAGGTACTTTCAAAGGAAGCGTAAATGTCAACTCAGTTTTATGCTTTCTATAAAGCTCTATGTCATTTTTAGGAAGCTCCTCAACGGTATCAATGCCCGTAAGAGATACATTCTGTTCTCTGATAAGCGGCATATCATCAACATCGGCAATATTGATAGAGCAGATAGGAGCTTTTATACGTTCCACAATATCTGCAAGCTCCTGTGTTTCAGAGATGTCCTCAGTGAGAGAGCACAGCTCATACTGGCGGCGGTTATTAGCTTCAAGTTTGAGAACGCCTAAATTTGCAGAGCCGATAACAGCGGAAATAGGTGCATTATTCTTATAGAAGCAGTACACCTTGCCATGATATTTCAGCGAGCGCACTATGCGTATTTCACCAATGCCCATATCCTGCCACTTTTTATTGAGCCTAACAGCAGTATGATATGTTTTTTCAGGCATACCCTCAATGTAGTACATTCCAATGACAAGAACAATCTGCTTGATGTTGTTTTCACAAATCAATCTGTCAAGCTCCTCAAGAGAAGCCAAAGATACATAACCTACCGCAATATCTACTCTATCCGATTTAGCTATCTGCTGTCTAATGCTGTTATCTATCGTTTCCTGATTATCCTGTATTCCTAATGGAAGCATATCTGAATATAATATTTTCATAAAATCCCCCGTGCATTAAGATTGTGTATAAATTATTCGTTTCAATTATAGCATATTTTGTTTGTTTTGTAAATAGAAACTAAAAATTCAACTTCTATTTCAGAAGAAGGTGATGCTATTTTATTGACTGATGCCATTATGCATGTTATAATGAACTCAGTTCCTCAATCAACTCCATATTCTTTTCATACATATATAGCATTATTAATCAAGCGAAAGGCTGACAATAATATGAGTTTTATCTATGCAGAAAAATCACAAGAAATAATAAACGGGCAAACTATTAATCATACCAATATATTCAGCGATACTAAAACCACTCTTATAGGTGCATATAAGCGAAATTGGAGTCCTGAAGCCCGTACTATGATAAATAAATACGGTTTTTCAAAAATAATAAATATTGCTCCTAAAATCGCTGTAGCATTTGCGGGAAATAACACGGGAAACGCTCATGCTTTATTGGAGTGGTATTATTCCCAATCGATTATTACTGTAGACGACATAATTGATAAAGCTTACGAAATTCATATGTCTGTCGACAAGGACGACATCGAATTTATAATATGCTACGCTGACGATAACAACGAAACGCATATTGCAAGTGTTAAAGAACAAATCATTCAGCGTGAATGCTCTTCTGCTTGGATTGGCTCGTATGCCGCCTTTCGAAAACTTCAGGAACTGAGAAGCAGCCATACAACATCCTTCGAATTGTTTCGAACCGTTGTTGACGAATGCAAAGATGATTCTGTAGGCGGATTGATCATTTGCGATAAATATTATGAATATAGTCAACAGTTTGAATTCCAGGAACGATTGGAAGCGATTGCTTATCGAAAACAAAGTGTACGTTTAGACCAAGCAGTACAATTCTCGCGGTCTTCCGAAACAGGCGATTGCACAATGCATTATATAGGAGATCCTAACGATGTTATTATAAGTTTTTTCCAGAATAACACAACCTTAGTTTATTCGAACAGATACCGCTACACTGAGAAGGATGCCAACGATCCTTATACCAATAAATTTTTATTGCCAATGATTTTTGACTCTTCAACAGGTAAGCCATTAGAAGGAATATGCTCAGAATAAAATCTTCATTATTATCCCCTATATTTCATAACTCAATATCAAAAAAGCTCCGCTTGACTATATATCAAACGGAGCTTTTCCTTTTTGCGTACACACTGAAATTAAACCATTTTTTGCTGATAATAAAAAGATCTGAAACATTATAAATACCGTCTGCAACAAACAGTACCGCCGTTCAATATTCTCATTCTTATTTTATCATACAATTCATAATAACGCTTATCATCATTTCCTTTTCGGCAGGCTGAGATTCAGCTATCATGATGGTCAGCGCCGCAAGCGTCTGGTCAGCAATTGTCTTTTCTGTTTTGGCTTCGTCAAGGAACAGAGCATCATTCTTGTCGAGAAAATACAGGAACATCGCAGCGGCAATTCGCTTGTTACCGTCAGAGAATGAATGATTCTTGGTTACGAAATACAGCAGATTTGCCGCTTTTTCTTCCAATGATGGGTATATCTCAACACCGCCGAATTCCTGATAGATATTTGCAATACTGCCCTTGAAGGAATCGTCCTTCTCGTTGCCGAATAGCTCGCTGTCGGATGCAAATTTCATTTCGTTGATGACCTTCCTGCACTCGTCATAATCAAGCACATAAACAGCCTTGTTTCCTTTAGGCTTGTCAAGAGTCTGATGATCGTAAGCATCAAGCAGGTCAAGTGCAGTGTTGAACTTCTCAATCACCGAAAGCACCTGCTTTGCATCAAGCTGATTTTCTGCACGCTTCATAATGCGTATTACCTCACCTATCTGTTCGATACGCTTATTATTAACGGCATAGCCCTTGATTATGTAATCTTTCAGCACACTGTTCGCCCATTTGCGGAACTCAACACCACGCTGAGACTTTACACGGTAGCCAACGGAGATTATCACATCGAGGTTGTAGTATTCGATGTCTCTTGTAACTTCACGCTCCCCCTCAGTTTGAACTGTTGCAAATTTTGCAACAGTTGCCGTTCGCTCAAGTTCACCCTCTTTGAAAACGTTTCTGATATGCCTTGATATAGTTGATTTATCACGATCAAAGAGGTCTGTGAGCTGATCCAGCGACAGCCATACTGTATCACCGTCGGTATTAACATTGAGCTTCACAGCGTGGTCTGCGGTCTCATATATAATTATCTCGTTTTTATCCATTAATATCACCTGCTAATCAATAGCTTTTTCACCATTATACTACATCAACCGAAAAAAAGCAATAAACTAAATCATGCAAAACTCCGCCTGAAAACACATCAGACGGAGTTTTTCTTTAGTAGTCAAACAAGAAATTATACTTAGACGCCATAACTTCTTTATGATACTATTATTCCAATATATCTTCAGGAATACGAGATAGCCTTGAATACTTGGTTGTCAAGGCTGCTAAATAAGCTTTTAGCGAGATGTTTTGAGTTTTTAATTCTCTTTCAACTATTTCAGTTATTTTTGCTCCATTGATCATCATAATTGGATAATTATCCTCTTTAACTTCTTGCTGAACAGCTTCAGAAAAGAAAGACGTTGTTACAAACGCTCCTATCCAACCTCGCTTTAAACGTGCAACTGTTCTGGCTATATCACGTCCATTAACTGGTTTTGTTGGATCATTACATTTTGCTTGTCCAAGAACAATCACTCTTACCGATGCTAATTTGTCTCGTCCTAAATCAACACGAAGAACGAAATCAACACCACCATCTCCAGATGATTTGGTAATCCAGCCTGGCTTACACTTTGCGCCATTTTCTTCTATAACCTTGAGTGTTATTTCCAAAGCAAGGAATTCAAACTCATGTTTATCAGAATTTCTTGCTTTTCCGCCATAATACTCATAAATCTCTTTAAGTAATTGAGGGTTATCAGTCTTTTGTTCATTTTTCTTTACTAATCCAAGAGAGGATATAGTACGCCTTATCAAATTTAGCTTTGTATTGCCTTCCTTAATCCAAGTTTTCCATGACTTTGGCGCAAATTTCATGGTTTCTTTTGTTAGCAGCAAACCATTACAGCGATCTGATATCCATCTCCAATCAAACTGTTCATTATTATCCGCAAGCGACAATACACAAAATGTAAATAGATAATTTGAAAAATATCCTTTACTGTTATGATCATACTGTGTTACCAACTCAACTGACTCCAGAATACCAAAACCTTGAAATATTGCGTTCCCTTTTGGTCTGCCATCATATGAACATCTCTCAAAAAAAATAATAGGAATGGCTTTCTCCAATCTAACCTTCTCGTCATTGCTGTTATAATAATTCAGCAATGACAGCAGTTTTTTATTCCCAGGAGCTTCTTCAGGTTTGCCGCTTCCGTATTTGTTATCGCCATAGTATTTTACATATCCATGATCTGGAACATATCTATCGTGCCAAGGCGTATCTTCACTGCCTGCTTTTCTTGGCGTACTGGAAATTATTATTAAAGGACAACGCTTTTCTATTTTATTGATTTCAACCTCTTTGGCCTTATGAATACCTTTTTGGAAATCAAAACCATATTCAGGAGTATTAGTTTCAAAATAATAATTAGGCAGGCCATCAACAATTGGTCTCTCTGGCTGATGCTCTTTTGGCATTCTATAAACTGTTCCTATTTTTAGCATATGTACTCCTTTCATTGGCTTGTTATCTTTTTTTAAGTATACCATATCTCAGATGCTTTGTCCACCATTCTGATTGAAAAAACGCCCCCAAATATGATATAATTATGGAAACTATCGGAAAGGAGCCGCGGCTACTATGATAATACTGATAACAGGTGCTTCGCATACAGGGAAAACGCTCCTTGCACAGAAACTGCTTGAAAAATACAAGTACCCTTACCTGTCTATCGACCACCTTAAAATGGGACTTATAAGAAGCGGTCAGACCGAGCTCACTCCCTATGACGACGACAAGCTGACGGCATACCTCTGGAATATCCTGAAAGAGATGATAAAGACTGCCATTGAAAACGAACAGGATCTCATAATCGAGGGCTGTTATATTCCCTTTGACTGGAAGAACAGCTTTGACGCCGACTATCTGTCGCAGATAAAATACATCTGCCTTGTTATGAGTGAAAGCTACATAACCAGCCATTTCAGTGACATTGTCAGCTTCGGGAACGCTATCGAGAAAAGGCTCTCAAATGACATTGACATTAAGGAGATAAAACAGGACAATAAGGAATCTCTTCGCGGCTGTATCAGGTACGGGCTCGATTTCTTACTGATAGATGATGAATACAACTTGGAAATGTGATGCATATGAGCAACCCATGGAAAGGAATAAGTCTTGACGACTAGCTATCTATAATTAGTGCTTATGCTAAGAGGACATTACAGTGGTGCTTTATCGAATAAATACATAAGAAAATCCAGCTATTCATATTATAGAGTAGCTGGATTTCTTAGATATTTTTTTCAATTGGTGATTAAGGACACACTGTTAATGATTCTTCTTGATCTACAGTATACTTATCGGTTAATTCACTTACTTTAGCTTGTACTTCTGAGAAGATACTCGTATTTTTGGTGAAAGCAGCCATATTTGTTGCACCGGACTTAGATGCTATAACTTTCACAATATTTATAGAATCAATAATCAAATCCTTTATAGTAATGTTTTCTAAACCAAGCTGTTCATAGCGTCGTTTTAAATTGGAAACAACATTAAGCAAAAGAATATCTCCAGTATTCATAAATCTGTATTCATCAATATGATCTAGCAGTTCTTGTTGACTTATTCCAAGATATGAAGAAAACTCAGTTTTCTCATCATTACGTCTTGTTTTTCTGTACATAGTTAATACGCTTGATATATCGTGATAAGCATTTACAGCTTCTATTACTTTATCTGCATTGATTTGCGAAAGTAATTCATCTATTTTGTTTTTATCAAATAACGAACCTTTTCCACGTTTAGCTGCACTAGCGGAATTATTAATCCAATATCCAGTAAAATACTGTAAAACTTCTTCAAGTTGTAGAACAATAATGTTTTCTCCATATGACAATGAAGTGTCATGTTCTTTTTTATATTTGTATTCATTAATTTGTCTCTCAAGAAAGTAACCTTTTTTGAGTAATTGTTCTTGAAGATTTCTTATAGCGTGGTGATTAGATATAAAATAACTATCTCTTATTGGTGTTTGAGAATTAAGAAACTCTGTAATCTGTCTTCTTTGGTTAAAATCAGCAATCTCAATAATACGTATTAAAACACACGCATCGTTTGATAGTTTCTCATCATTATTCGCGTTATATAAAACATTTAACGACTGGCAGCCATTAACAACTGAAGCTCCTTCAAGTATTATCTCGTTAGACGCAGGACTATTACGTGCTTTATCACAAATAAACACAATTCCATTATTATAAAAATAGAACATATCTGACTCACTAGATGATGTCGCCGTTCTGTATATTCCATTATTTACGGCTGAGTTATATTCATATAAACGAATATTTTCATCAAAAATTGTTGAGATGTTCTCTGTAATAGCTGAAACTAAATCTTTACAATTAACAAAGCCTACATAGGAATCAATTTCTCTCGAAGCAACATTGTAAGCTGATTGGACCTGTTTATACTTCAAAGAAATGGTTATGTTATTTTTCCTGTTTATCTTTTCATATATACTAGATATAACATCTCTATTATGTATGATTACATTCAAATCATTTCCATAATTATTTTTGAATAGTTTTTTATTGTTATCAATAATTGTTTCATTAGCAAGAATACCCTTATTAAAACCAACAAAAAACACTTTATATTCATCAATAAAAGTATCGTTGATTTGTTCCTTAAAATCTCTAAATCGTGTGTTAACGCCAACATATGGAATTCCGTTATCAATTAATGTATTAAATCCATTAAAGGTTTTTAGGATATCTCCTTGTACTATTTCTGAATTAGTATTTTCAGATTTACTTGGAAATTTGAATTGGAAAACATATAAAGAATTATTGGTATCATCAAATATAATTGCATCAATTCCTAAATCATCGGCACCGTCAATTATTGCTTCTGATATCTGTTGATCATTAAGATTAAAATGATTTTTCAAATACCAGTGTGCAAAAGCTAAGGAGTCATTCTTATACTCATTATCTTTCCTGATTTCACTAATATATGTTTTTATAGAATTATAATATGATTCATATTTTGTAAGTGCCATATTTATTCTCCTTTATTAATACATCAAAATAACAATATACGACATGAATCCAATTTCATTATAGCACAACGCTAATATATTGTCAATATCTTCTCTAAAAAAATAGTAATAAATAACAATCAAGTGGTTAGCCTTGGGGGAAAGTCTTTCGACTTAAAAATAACGTTCATCAAGCACTGTTTCTCTTATCATATAGGTGAAACATTTTTAAGGTAGAGTGTATTTCAGCCTCACCTGTGTGAACAGCTTTTGATAGCTAATATGGCGACAATTCAAAATATACCTGTAGTTTACTTGATTTTTTCAAAAAGCTATGCTATAATACAAGTGAAGTCAGAACAGGAACGGCCAGAAGCGACCTCTGTAACAAGAATTATTACGAAAGGAGTTACCCGAAATGAGACAGTTTACTATGGTATATCTGTATAGCGAACACTATGAAGAAAG
>CAMJBT010000070.1 GCA_946403965.1 uncultured Pseudobutyrivibrio sp.
AGATTTCAAATTTCTGGTCACCAATGGAAGCATTTGGTCAGGATTGTATTGCTGGAAATATTACTCATGACAATATGCAGCAGGCACTTGATACATTGGTGGAAAGTATTCTTGCAAAACTAGGCGAATAGTTATAGATATGAATGCTTTAGACTCTCTGAAGTAAAATTTGGAGAGTCTATTTTTAGAAAGGAAATCAAAATGCTTAAAACATTTAAAAAGGGTAATAATGTCACAAGATTGTCATTGGTGATATTTGGCCTTGGAAATTTACTTAGAGGTCAGATTGGAAAAGGATTGATTTTTCTTGGTATAGAGCTTCTCTATATATTTTATTTTATTGAATATGGTTTTAGTGCCTTAGAAGGTCTGTTTACACTAGGCACCCAAGAACAAGGCTGGGTGATGGATGAAAGAAAGGGCATAGAGGTTTTGGTTAATGGAGATAATTCTATGCTCCTTCTATTGTTTGGCACTTTATGTCTAATGATAATTGTAAGTTTGTTTATTGTTGCCAAGCTAAGCTTGGAGTCTGCATACTTGGCACAAGAAAGCGTGGAAAAGGGCATTAAGCCTATATCATTTAAGAAAGATTTGAGCCTATTTTTGGATTCAAAAGCTCATATAACTCTTTTGTGTTTACCTATTATCGGTATTTTGGCATTTTCTGTATTGCCACTTTTTTACATGATATTGGTAGCATTTACAAACTATAACCATGACAATCAACCACCAGGAAAGCTTTTCGATTGGGTGGGATTAGATAATTTTTTTGTAATACTAAATAATAATTCTCCTTTAGGAAAGAGCTTTTGGCCTATATTAACCTGGACAATTGTTTGGGCCATAGTTGCTACAATTACTTGCTTCTTATTTGGATTAATTCTTGCTATGTGGATTAATTCTCCATATGTGAAGATAAAAAGAGTATGGCGTTCTATATTGGCTACTAGTGTTGCAGTTCCACAATTTGTATCACTTCTAATCATAAGAACAATGCTGCAACCAGAAGGCTCTATTAACGTGTTATTAAAGGAACTTGGCTTAATTGATAATGCTTTGCCATTTTGGACAAATGCTACCTGGGCAAGAATATCAATTATCATAGTAAATCTATGGATTGGTGCACCTTATACGATGATGATTGTCACTGGTATCCTAATGAATATCCCAGCAGAATTGTATGAAGCTGCAAAAATAGATGGTGCAAATACAATAACAATTTTTAAGAAGATTACATTACCATATATCATTTTTGTTATGACTCCATATCTGATTACTCAGTTTATTGGAAATGTAAACAACTTCAATGTAATTTTCCTTTTGACAGCAGGTGGACCAAGCACAATTGATTATTATCAAGCAGGAAAGACGGATTTGCTTGTTACATGGTTGTACAAGTTAACAGTTGGTAGCAAGGATTACTGCTACGCCTCTACAATTGGTATTTTAGTGTTTATTATTTCAGCAGTTGTTTCGTTAATGACATATCACAGAACATCTGCATACAACAATGAGGAGGGCTTCCAATAATGAGGGCAAAAGCAAGAATTAAAACATGTTTATCTCATATAGGTTTAACATTGCTATCAGTGGTTTGGCTATTTCCAATATTTTGGGTAGTATTGGCTTCTTGTAGAAAAGAAAGAGGGTCATATACTTCATACTTCTTTCCAAAGGCCTACACTATAGAAAATTACAGAAGATTATTATTTGAAACAGATCAGTTTCATTTTGCGAAATGGTTTGGAAATACGTTTACAGTAGCAGTGTTTAGCTGCCTTATCTCAACAATATTCGTTTTATCTGTATCATTTTGTATGAGCAGATTGCGATTTAAAATGAGAAAGCCATACATGAATATAGCAATGATTCTGGGAATGTTTCCAGGATTTATGTCAATGATAGCGGTTTATTATATTTTAAAAGGTATAGGTATAACACAATCACTTCTAGCTCTTGTATTGGTTTATTCTGGAGCATCTGGAGCAGGATTTTTTGTGGCAAAAGGATTTTTTGATACTATTCCAAAATCTATGGAGGAAGCAGCCAGCATTGAGGGGGCTACGAAGATGCAAATCTTCACCAAGATTATCTTGCCATTGTCTAAGCCTATTGCGGTTACAACAATATTAACCTCATTTATGGGACCATGGGTTGACTATATTTTTGCATCTGTAATAATGGGAGATAATTATGATAAATACACGGTTGCAATCGGTTTAGCAAAAATGCTTGAAAGAGAATTCATTTCGGAGTACTACACTCAATTTGCAGCAGGCTGTGTGCTTGTTTCTATACCTATCTCAATTCTCTTTATGGCTTTGCAGAAATATTACGTAGAAGGAATAACTAGTGGGGCATCAAAGGGGTAAAAATGAGTCTATATAAAGGAAAAATATCTGAAGAATTTAATATTAAATACAATTATGATGGACCATTAGGTCTTGAAGCTAAAGATGATGGTCTTGTTTTTAGAGTATGGGCACCTGAAGCGGACAATGTGTGGCTTGTAGTATATGAGTCCGGAGATATTTCAGATACAACAAGTAAGACAAAGGTTCCTATGAAATACGAAGGGAAAGGCGTCTTCAAGGCTAATCTCAGTACATGTTTTTTAGGATGTTTTTATACTTATCTTGTCAAAAGAAATAATGATATGACAGAGGCTTGTGATCCATATGCTACAGCGGTTGGCATAAATGGAGAACGTGCAGCCATCGTTGACATGAAAAAAACAAATCCAGTTGGTTGGAGTGAAGATAATAATCCAAATAGAATGCTTAGTGCAGAGGAAAGTATTATTTATGAAACTCACGTGAGAGATTTAACTATTTCAGATACTGCAAAAGTTAAGCATAGAGGTTTATTTAAGGGTGTTACAGAAACAGCAGCTGATGATAGTGAGATTGGATTGAATTATATTTCTTCATTGGGAGTTACTCATGTACAGTTTCTTCCAATATATGATTTTGGAAGTGTAGATGAGAAAAAGCCATCTTTTAATTGGGGATATGATCCTAAAAATTATTTTGCTGTGGAGGGCTCATATTCAACCAATCCATACGACCCAAGTGCGAGAATAACAGAATTAAAGGAAATGATTATGGCTTGCCATAAAAAAGGCCTAAGTGTTGTTATGGATGTTGTGCTAAATCATGTGTTTGATGCAAAGGATTTTTGTTTTAATAAAATTGTTCCAGGATATTTTTCAAGAATCGATGAGAATGGAATATATAGCAATGGATCATTTTGTGGAAACGATAATGCTTCTGAGCGATATATGGTTAGTAGATTTATAGTGGACAACATTTTATATTGGGCAAAAGAATACCATATTGATGGGTTTAGATTTGATCTTGTAGGACTGATTGATATAGATACAATTAACCAGGTTGTAGCCACTGTTAAAGCGTATAGATCTGATATTATCTTTCATGGAGAAGGCTGGGATATGCCTACAGTATTGACTGAAGCAAAGCCTCTTGCAACTCAGATGAATTCCGTATATACGAAGAATTTTGCTTATTTTGATGATGTAATTAGGAATCTTTTGCGTGGAGATAATTTTCATCCAGAAGAAAAAGGCTACTGCAATGGTGGAAAAGGCATGAAAAATCTTTTAAAAAGCTGCATCATTGGAAAGCGATATTGGTCAGATGATTCTAATCAGCTTATAAATTATGTTAGCTGTCATGATGATTATACATTGTTTGACAAGTTTAAAACTGCATCAAAGGAGTTGTCGGATGATATTTTGATGAAGCAGTGTATGTTGGCTGCTGGTATCTGTTTTATTTCTAAGGGAATTCCGCTTTTTTTGAATGGTGAAGAGTTTGGAAGAAGCAAGGTAAATGAGGATGGTACAATTAATTCCAACTCCTACAAATCCAGTGATTTCGTAAATGCGATAGACTGGAATCTTCTAAAAGAAGAAAAAAGACAGGAGATGATAAATTATTATAAAAAGCTTATTGCTTTCAAAAAAGCAGCTGTGAATATTCAATACCAACGATTTAAGGATGGTATAAATGATGAGAGCCTAATGGTGCTAGGCAGATTGGATGAAAAACAGATTATCATTATTATGAATCCAGAAGATAAAGAGGTATGTTATGACCTTCCGGAGCATGGTTATACTACGGTACTTTCTTCAAGCAGTATGACAAGGCCAACCTATGAGACACAGGTCATTGTTCCTCCAGTTACATTTTTGATTTTAAAGAAAAAGATATAGGATATGGGATTATTAAAACTTGTAATAGTAGATGATGAACCAATTATACTGGCAGGTCTCAGTCAAACTTTTGACTGGGAGTCTGCAGGGTATACAGTGGTAGGTACAGCTATGTGCGGGAGAGATGCATTAGCTATTATTGAAAATGAAAAAGTAGATATTGTACTTACAGATATTTGTATGAAGAACATGGACGGAATAGAGCTTATGGAAAAAGCTTCATTGATTAGTCCAGATACTAAATTTGTTGTACTTAGTGCTTATAAGGATTTTGAATATGCCAAAGCCGCCTGTGATAAGGGGGCTTTGGCTTATATTGTTAAACCGGTAAATGATGAAATGCTTATTACAATGGAAAAAGTTGCTAAAACAATTATTTCCGAAAAAAAGAAGGATAAAGTAATAGAAGCCTGGGAGAAGATTTTTATTGAAAATCAGGGCAGCTTTCTTACTTATATGATTGGTCGATTGGTAGATGGAGGCGTTTCAAAAGAACAATTTGTTTCTGGTTGCAAAGATATTCTTTCTGAGCATGCTGATAATCATTATTATGCAGCTATTATTGCTGATGTGGATGTCATATACAAAATAAGTGAATATGATAATTTCGATCGAAAGCGTTTTGCGTTGTTTTCATTTTTAGAAAATGAATTATCAAAAGAATTCAAAGTATGGACTAAAAAAAATGTTGATGGAAGCAGTATTTTCATAGTGGATTTAGGCGAAAGTGGCAAGTCATACAAGTGTAAATTAATACTAAACAATGCAAAAATTGAATTAGGTTTTGATACAATTTCAGCTGTCACTGATGGATATTATGGTTTTGATGGAATGATTATGGCAGTAGACGCTGCAAAAAAACTTTATGATTTTGCCTGTGAAGTGGATGCGGATATGGAAGACTGCGAGATTGAAGAAAATATTGCAGGGTATCCATACGAAGTGGAAGCTGAAATTATTCATGCAATCAGAAAAAACGATGAAGAAGAATTTAAAGAGAAACTTATTAGATTTTTGGATTCCTTTGTGTCTGAAGAATCGATTGATTGTGCATTCGTTCATCATCTTGTTGTAAATACAGAGATATTCATAAGGGAAAGCTATGGCATGGACAAGGATTTGTATAAACGAATTCGTGGAATGTACGAGGCATTATTTAATTATCCCACACACAAGATTGTCAGAATGTATTACGATTTAGGAATATATGCTATTTCCAAGAGAAAGAACATGGCTATAGGTGATGAAAATCATCGTACAAATGAATATGTTCATAGTGCTTGTAAATATATAGAGACTCATATTGAAGATGATCTGACAATAGGAAAGGTAGCTGAAGAAGTACACTTGAATCCTGTGTATTTTGGAAGAATATTCAAGACTGTTACTAATTGTTCTTTCAAGCAATATGTATTAAACAGAAAGGTCGAAATGGCTAAGGGACTTTTGGTTACAACTGATTTAAGTATATCTGAAATAGGAAGAAGGCTTGGCATCCCTAATGCTTCATATTTTACCAAGATATTTAGAGAAGCAACTGGAAAAATACCTAGTGACTATAGAATAGATTTAAAGAAATAATATGACAAAGAGAATATATGGAATCAGAAATAAAATATTGATTTTTGCAATGGCGTTAATTCTAGGGCTATCAATATCTTTTTTACTTGTAATGTTTAGTTTCATACATGAGGAGAGAGCAGCTATCATCGATATAGGCATGAATACCTCTAGTCAGATGGTTGATAGTATGGATGAATTGTACTCTGATATAAAGGAAGATACGGATTCAATTATTGTAGATTCCTTCGTTCAGAAATGCATAGTAAAGAACAAGTTGAATGTAAAGGAAGAAGAAAATTTACTGCACAATCTTTTAACTTATACAGAGGATGTTCAAGGCTGCACTTATTATATTAAAAATAGTGGGGAAGTATATTCTTATTCTGGAGGATATATAAATACAAAGAATTCTCATTTTGAGAAATTGCTAAATGAAGATTATGCAAAAGTACATTTATTTTGGCAGAGTACTTCTGAAATATACAAAGACAAAGTAGATAATTCTGTTGGAATGTATGTAATTAGAAATATTCGTAGTATTGATACTTTGGTTCAACCGGATTGTATTTTAATTGAAATACAACCATCCAAAATTTCTCAGGTTCTTCAGGTAAACACTGATGAACGTTTCAATTATTTTATAGCTGGGCCAGATAAAAAAATATATGCAAAAAAATGTTTCCATAAAATAGATGATACAACCCTCACTAGTATTCAGGATGCAATATCAAATCAAAAAATGGTTAAGCTTCAAGATGGATATGTATTTAATAGTTATCACAAGGATAGTGATATGTATCTTGTTTCCTATATTAGTGATGCTGAAGTGTATCAGTCTGTAAAAAGTGCATTGGGCTGGATGTTTATTTTTATGGGCACCGCTATTATTTTTGCAATCGTATTTAGTTTTACGGCTTCACTAAAACTATCTGAGCCTGTACAAATGATTTCCAATGAGATGCAGGAGTTTTCTGAGAACTCTCTTTCAAAGGAAATGTATATTAATACCAATACGGAGCTGGATGAAATTGGTAAATCCTACAATACCATGTTGCGTAAAATTAAATATTTGATGAATCAGGTTCAGGACAAGGAAAAGGAAGCCAGAAATTTGGAGATGGAATCCTTGATGTATCAGATTCATCCTCATTTTCTTTACAACACATTAGAAAACATATATATGCTGGCAAGGATTAACAAGCAGGATAATATAATGCTAATGGTAGATTCATTATCGAAATTACTTAGAATTACTCTTTCAAACGGCCATAAGATTATTTCAATCCAAGATGAATTGACACATGTGAAATCATATTTAGATATACAAAAATATAGAAATAACAACCTATTTGAATATGAAATTATATGTCAGGATAATCTCAAGAATAAAAAAGTACCTAAGTTATTCCTACAACCAATTGTTGAAAATTCTATTAAACATGGATTTAGCCAGATGGATTCTGAAGGATTAATTCAAATACAAGTTAAAAGTGAATATGAAGATGGAAATGAAAAATTGATTTTTATAGTAAGTGATAATGGCAAAGGGATGGATGAAAAAAGTATTCATCTTTTAAATGAAAATATAAAGAACATCGATTCTGTCAATCCCACCTTAAAAGAAGGCGGCTATGGAATTAAAAATGTATCAAGGCGCTTGAAGCTTATGTGTAAAAATGCGGACATATTTTATAGTTGTAGTGAAGGAATGAAATGTACCATTGAACTTGTAATGGGTGAGGATTACTTGGATGAAGAATAATAGTTTTTTTATAAAGTTAAAACTGGGTATATGTTTACTTATGTTAGGTGGAAATCTTGTGGGATGTGGTGCTAATAAAACAAGTGTAAGTGTTGAACAGAGTGCAGATACAGAGGAGGAAATTGTAATACCTATTCTTCTTAGAAGCGAACCTGACGGAGTGAACAGTACCTATTCGGACCTAATTACTGGATTTAATAAAAAATATAAAGGAAAATATCAGTTAGACGTTACCTTAATTAGTGAGACAGAAGAGGGGTACCGAACCAGACTGAAGGAGCTAAATGCTATTGATGACTTACCTGTCATAATAACAGATGCTGCATTTGGATCGGATTTTTTGGCGTTGATGGAGGAGAATAATAGATATTATGGACTCTATCCACTAAGTGATGGCATGTATTCATCTGCTGGTATGTTTTATAATGTTGATATTTTTAAAAAATGTGGAATAGATACATATCCAGCAACTTGGGATGAGTTTTTAGAAGATTGTGAAATTATAAAATCAAAAGGATATACACCTATTTCTCTACATGGTGGTGGAGATTATTGGTCTGCTTTATTAATTGGTACTGCCTATATGTGTCGGGATGAAGCCGGCGTTGAATTTTTAAATGAAACATTGCCAGAAAGTTATGATAATAAATCTTTTAGAGAAATGCTAAAATTCGTAGATACGATATATGATTACACTTATAGTGATGCACTTAATATTAGTCATGATGAATCATTATCTAGATTTATTTCTGGGGAAGCTGCGATGATTCCGGGAGGATATTGGATGGTGTCGCAGATAGAAGGAGCCTTTTTTGAAAAAGGTTTCTCAAGTTTTTGTGGTGGAATAATGCTTGTAGATAAAAGAATGTCTGCCTGGGGAATTGTAAATCAGGAGGACGAAAAAGTAATGGAAGGCGCCAAACTTTTCATGGAATACAGAAGCATCAAAACTGATCTTCAGGAGAAATCTAGAAGTGATATTGGCCAGAAATATATTGCTGAATTTGAATGTCATGGGAAAGAATTTCCAAATTATCAGTTGCAGTGGCAGGATAGAATAATAAAAGAAGATTTTGACGTATTGTTTCCTAAATTAATAAAAAATGATATTACAGAAAATGACTTTATAAATCAGCTATCTATAGCAAATAATAAATATTAAAAGTAATATTTTTTATATTGAAGCTTCGATTCTTTTCCTAAAATTATAAAAAATTTTAAGGAGAAGAATAAAATGAGAAAAAAGGTATTTCAAAAAGTGAATCTCATCTTGGCAATGTTTTTGATTGCGATTTCTATTTTTAATTGCAATCTTTACGTCAATGCCGAAGATGAAGAAATTGTTTTGCGATTCCACTATCACAGACCTGATGGTGAATATGAAAAGTGGAGTCTGTGGACATGGGCTGATTCGCAAAATGGTATTGATACACCATTTATTCAAGGAGAAGATGAAGTATACCTTGAAATGAAGGTAGATTCGGGTACAAAAAATGTAGGGTATATAGTTCGTACCCAGAAGTGGGAAAAGGATATAGCTGATGACAGATATATTAGCTTAAAAAATGTTGTTAGTGGCACCTTTGATATTTATTTGGAGCATGATACACCAGAGCCTGAGATAGAATACAGTGATGACACTGTGATAGGAAATAAGGTTGGTGATGAACCATCTTTGTCAGAAAAATATTCTTCAGATGAATTTGAAGAGAAGTACACATATCTAAACGATGATTTGGGGGTTACATATTCAAAAGACTCCTCAAGCTTTAAGGTATGGGCTCCAACAGCAGAATGGGTAAAACTCTGTCTTTACCAATCAGGAGATGTGGATAATTCTGATTTATTAGAAGAAATTGATATGGAACAAGGTGATAGAGGTGTCTGGTCTGTTAATGTAGAAGGAGATATTGAGGGAACATATTATACCTACAAGGTGGAAGTTGATGAAAAAGAATATGAAGCCTGTGATCCTTATGCAAAGGCTGTAGGAGTTAATGGCGATAGAGCTATGGTTGTGGATCTTGATGCCACAGACCCTGAGGACTGGGATTCTGATTATAATAAAAATGGAATTAATGACTTGTCATCAGCTGTTATATATGAAATAAGTGTAAGAGATTTTTCTGCTGATTCAAGCTCAGGTGTTTCAGAAGAAAATCGTGGAAAGTATCTCGCCTTTACTGAGCATGATACTAAAAATAATTATGGTGATACTACTGGTATAGACTATATAAAAAATCTTGGGGTAAATTATCTTCAGATTATGCCTATTCAGGATTATTCATATCAGGATGAAAAGCGAAATGACGAATATAATTGGGGATATGGAACAAAGAATTTCTTTGCTCCAGAGGGTTCTTATTCAAGCAATCCATATGATGGTCATGCAAGAATAAAAGAAACAAAAGAAATGATAAAATCCATTCACAATGAGGGGATGGGTGTTGTACTTGATGTTGTTTATAATCATGTTTTTTCTGCTAGCGATTTTTGTTTCAACAAAATAGTTCCGGACTATTTTACTCGTATAGATGAGGATGGTAGATATTCAAACGGTTCGTATTGTGGAAATGATACAGCTACTGAACGTGCAATGGTGAAAAAGTACATTATTGATTCAGTACTATATTGGGCTAGGGAATACCATGTGGATGGTTACAGATTTGATCTTGCAGGATTAATTGATGTTGAAACCATGAATGAAATCGTAGCGGAATTACATGCACTAAATCCTAATATTATTATTTATGGAGAAGGCTGGACAATGCCAACTGTTTCTACTAAAGAGGACACCTTGTTTGCAACCCAAAGAAACAGTGAGAAAACCCCTCAGGTCGGTTATTTCGATGACTCAATCAGAAATAGAGTTAAAGGTGGTTCAAATGATTCTGGTCTTGGCTATGTTACTGGAAAAGGAAATGTAGAGGAGATTAAAAACAGTTTAGTTGGAGATGCTGGCTGGACAACTAATTCCAAGCAAATTATTAATTATGTAAGTTGTCATGATGATGCAACCCTTTGGGACAAACTTGGATTTGTTGATGATGGAGATGAAGAAGTCAAAATAAAAGAAAACAATCTTGCAGCATCTATTATTTATTCAGCACCAGGGGCAGTGTTCATGCAGGCCGGAGAGGAGATGCTCCGTACAAAGGTTGATGAAAATGGAAATATTATTACTAATAGTTACAATGTTTCTGATTTTGTAAATAGTATTAAATGGGATAAGTTAAACGAGAAAAAAATAAAGGATAATGTGGATTATTACAAGGAGCTAATTAAATTTAGAAAAGAATATTTAAGTTCTAATGATGAGCTTGTAAATATCACATTCCTTGATAGTACACCAGATAATATTATCGCATATACGGTTCCATCACAGGAAGAAGTTCTTATTATATTTAATCCAAACAAAACTAAGGAAGAGATTGTTCTTCCAAAGGGAACATGGAAAATCTATGGTGGAAAAAAGGTAACTGGAAAGCTTTTAGTAGATCCTATTTCTTCATACAGATTAATATTACAAAATGAAAGCAAGGGGCAGACAAACTCAAATTCAGTTGATGAGGTAGACTCAAAAGAAAATATAGTTAAAACTGTAGTTTCAACTATTGTTTCGGCAGTGAAAGAACAGGCTTCCGATTCTGAAAACATTGCAGTAATTGAGAATGAGCCTGCTTCAGCCGCTTCAAATAATAGCCCTAAAAAGATTTCAGATAATCAATCAAATAATGAAAATGAAGATAAAGAGGGAAAAATTGAGGATGGTACTTCTCAACAGGAAGAGATTATTGCATCAACAAAGGTAATTGAAGACGAGGTAGACAATAAAACTGCTCTTGCCCACCCTGAAGTTCAAGAGGAAAGTGGAATTAGCAATATGTTCATAGTAGTGATAGCTTTGGGCATAATCATATGTGCTTGTCCAGCACTTGTTTTAACTTTAAAGAAAAAGACTAAAAATTAATATTGTTATTCAATCAAAAAGCGCCTTCCCTTATGATGGGGAAGGCGTCTTAGCTATAATAAGACTTTATTAATTATACTCAGGTGTAATAGTCTTAATTGTTCCGTCGGTATTGTATTCAAGCTCACAGTACTTTACATTTCTGCGGTGATTAATTCCTCCGGAAATTTCACAGTCATGGTAGAACAGATATGTTTTGCCATGATATTCTACGATAGAGTGATGTGTTGTCCAACCCAGTACTGGCTCAAGGATTCTTCCCTGATATGTGAATGGACCGTATGGAGAATCGCTTATCGCATATACGATATAATGTGTTGTTCCTGTTGAGTAAGAGAAGTAATACTTTCCATTGTGCTTGTGCATCCATGGGTCTTCAAAGTATCTTCTGTCTTCATCGCCTGCCAGAAGTTCATTGCCATTCTGATCAAGTATAACAATGTCTCTAGGCTCTTCCAAAAAGCCTGACATATCATCTTTCATTGCTGCTACTTTTGGCCATACAGCATGTTCATTTTTATCAGGCTCTGTACCATTAGGATCAAAGCGCCCAGTGCGGTATTTCTCAAGCTGACCTCCCCATAATCCACCGAAATAAATATATACCTTTTCATCATCATCGATAAAAGAGCAAGGGTCAATAGAAAAGCTACCTTTTATACATTCTTTTCTAGGAGTAAATGGTCCTGCTGGGTTTTTGCTTTCAGCAATACCAAGTCTAAAAATACCATCCTTATCTCTAGCAGGAAATACAAGGTGGTAAATGCCATTTTTAAATACACAGTCTGGTGCCCACATCTGGTTGCTTACCCACTGCACATCGTCCTGATGTAAGACCATACCATGGTCTGTGACCTCATCACTGTTTTCATCCATTGAAAAAACGTGATAGTCTTCCATTTGATATTCATCACCGTTGTCATTGTCCTCACCGTTATGAGGAATGTCATGTGAAGGATAGATGTAAATCTTATCTTCATAAACATGTGCAGAAGGATCTGCAGTAAAAAGATTAGTAATTAGGGGTTTGTTTTGTGTCTTCATTATTCTCTCTTTGTCTCCTTAAAATATTTAAGATGCCATAAGGCTAGTGGGAAAGGGCACCATTATAATTGCCCCCTTATCCCTTCACAGCACCTGCAGTCAATCCGTCTACAATCTGGTTTGAGAATGCACAATAAACAATTATTGTAGGAATGATTGCAATAATGATTGCTGCAAACATTTGTGAGTAGTTTGTATTATAAGGTCCGACAAATTTTGAAAGAGAAACAGGTAGTGTTTTCTTCATATCATCGGATATAAATACCATTGCAAGAAGTAGTTCGTTCCAGTTACCAATAAAGGTCATCAGTCCTGTTACAAACAATCCGGTTTTGCCAAGTGGAAGGCAAACCTTGAAAAAAATCTGATAAATAGATGCCCCGTCGATGCAGGCACTCTCAATCAATTCATTTGGCATACTTTCGAAAAAGCCAACCATAATAAAGATTGTGATAGGAAGAGCGAAAGTTAGGTATGGCAATACTAATCCTGTAAGTGTGTTGGATAATCCGATTTTTGCAAATCTTGTAAAAAGAGGAATCAACACACAGTGAACTGGAATCATCATACCTGTAAGGAAATATATAAGTGCAAGATGTGAACCTTTCCAGCGAAGTCTTGCAATTCCAAAAGCTGCCATTGAGCCGATAATCATACTTAGTACAAGTGTTACGACACAGACAATAAATGAATTTAGAGTAGCTATACCGAGCTTTCCAGCCGTCCATGCAAAAGTAAAGTTTTCAAACGTAGGATTTTGTGGTAAAGCAAATGGTGCAGTGAATATTTCCTTGTTTGTTTTAAATGAAACATTGAAGGTCCAAAACAATGGAGCTAAATATATAACTGCCATCAAAACCAGAAATACATATATTATTATTTTCCAAATTGATATTTTTTTCATAAGAACACGCCTCCATTACATCTCGTACTGTTCAGTCTTTACAACCTTATTGATAAACAGTGTTACCAGTAAGCAAAGGATTAAAAGCAATACTCCAATAGCGCTGGCATATCCATATTTAAAGTATTTAAATCCTTGCTGATAAAGGTGTGTTGCAAGCACTTCTGTTTTGTGGTTTGGTCCACCTTCTGTCATGTTGAATATCATATCGAAGAATTTTAGTGAGCCGATTGCATTTAGTGACATTGCGGTTGCAACCATAGGTCGTATGAGCGGGAGAGTGATAAATTTAAAGCTCTGGACCTTGTTACAACCATCAATGTAACTAGCTTCATAAAGAGATTTGCTGATACCTGAAATCTGTGCCATGTAAAGCATCATTGACTGTCCAACATATTGCCATAATGATACAAAGGCAATTACCCACATTGGCAGAATGATAAATCCCTTAGTGTCCATTAGCCAAAGAGGACCTTCAACACCGAATTTTTCTATAATTTGGTTGATACCAAGCTTTGGACTAAAGATGAACATCCATAATAAACCAAGTGCTGCTGATGAAAGGACGCATGGTAGATAAATGATGTTTTTAAATAAATTTCGTCCTCGTTTTATATTTGTGAGAAGAGCCGCTAAAAAAAGACCCATAATAAGCTGAGTTACACAAGAATACACCAAAAAGAAAACAGAGTTTTTAAGTGCAATTCTTAAGGTTTTATCCTGAATTAAGCCTTTATAGTTTTTAAATCCTACAAATTTCGCAGGTGTAAGTGCGTTGTAATCGCAGAAAGAATAATATACAGACTGCAAAATAGGGATGAACAATATAAAAGTAAATAATATAAATGCTGGTGCCATAAAAATAATAATGGCTTTTTTATTTCTTAATAATTTATCCA
>CAMJBT010000071.1 GCA_946403965.1 uncultured Pseudobutyrivibrio sp.
GAGATGGAATAATGTATTATCGCTGGAAACGGGCATAAATACGGGATTCTTGAATTGTCTGGTTGCAAAATGGTTGCAATAATTAGCATTTTAATATCCTGTCTCATTTTGTCTCGTTTTGACCTGTTTTGTCTCGTCTCGTCCGACATTGGACATATACGTGGGAAAATAATAGTGATAATATTAAGATAGAAAAAGTAAAGGCATTTAAGATGCGTGAGAAGAATTGATTTTCTTCCCACGCATTTTTTATGCCTATTTTTTTGCGCAGATTTAAGCAAGTTTAAGGAGGTGGTGGAATATATGCGTGTTCAGGATTGTTATTCGGTAATGATATCAATATTAAGCTAAATGAAATCGGAAAGGAGATTTTATTTATGGAAATCACAAATACAAAGCCAATGTATGTAGGAGTTGATGAAGTGTGTGCTGACTGGGGAGTATCAAGAAGTAAAGGCTATGCCATTATCAAACAACTTTCGGATCAGATGAAAGCTGAGAATCCCAAGCTTCTTACGATGGCTGGCAAGATCAATCGATTTTACTACGAAGAAGCATGTATGAAGAAATGAAAGGGGGCAGAATGACAGAAATAAAAAAAGCTCCTGCGCGAACAGGAGCTAATGCAAACACCGTAGTGATTGCGCCTTTTACTAAAGCAATTTTAACACGGGTGCAGGCAATTTACAACGGAAATGAGGTGATTGCCGGTGGGTGATAGGAGAATGATATCTCGTACTGTTGTAGATAGTGCAAGATTTCTTAAGATGCCGGCAACTTCCCAGAACCTATATTTTCATCTTGTAGTAAATGCGGATGATGATGGAATTGTGGAAGCCTACAAGGTAATGGCTATGTGTAAGGCTAATGAGGATGACTTGAGAGTTCTGGTAGGAAAGCAGTTTGTGCAAATATTGAATGAGGATTTGGTAACATACATCATTCATTGGCGACAAATGAATGTTCTTAGGGCAGACCGTAAGACAGATAGCATCTATAAAAATTTGCTATTGCAGGTAAATCCGGATGTGGAACTATTGGAGAAGAAGGAACGTTCCGACTTGAAAAAGAAACAGAAAAATAAGTGTCAGTCCGTGGACGGTCCACGGACGGCACAACATAATCTAATCCAATCTAGTCTAATCGAATCTAAGTCAACTCAAGAGAACTTAAGAGAAGATAAGTCAATCAATCCATCTATCGGTTCTGAGTATAGAAATCTTATCGCAGAAAATATTCATTTGGATTGGTTAAAAGATGCAGCATCTACGCATGGGGAAAAAGAGGTTCTCATGGTTGATGAGATTTATGAAACTATCTGTGATATGGTCTGTAATCCCAGAGACAAGGTAACGATTAAAAATACTGACTATCCATGGACGGTTGTGAAATCACAGTATTTGAAACTGAACTATCAACACATTGCAAATATCTTAAACAGAATTGTGGATGCTGATTTAAGAATTAAGAACATGAACGCATACCTCATATCAACACTTTATACAGAGTCTATGAGTGGTGTGTTAGCAGAAGAAGCTGAGCTTCATGATGATTATCTTAAATATTTAAGAGGCCAGCCATATTAACGAAGGAGGAAAATTATGTCAGTAAGCAAAGATGAGGCCATGGGGACTTGGACGATTTATGCCAGGTACACCAATTGGCAGAATAAAACAAAAGCCCTCCATAAAAGAGGATTTAAAACAAAGCGTGAGGCATTGGAGTATGAGCGAAAGTTTCTGCTTCAGAAATCTAAGAATCTAAATATGGGGTTTACGGAATTCGTAGAGACTTATTTTAACGATATAGGGCCAAGAATTAAATATAATACCAGGCTAACTAAGGAACATGCCTTCAGAACCAAGATTATTCCATATTTCGAGGATAAGGCTCTTTCTGATATTACACCGACGGATGTGATTCAGTGGCAGAATACGATATTACAGATGGAAGATGAGGAGGGAAAGCGTTATCAACCAACCTATCTTAGGTCTATTTCTGCACAGTTGTCGGCCCTTTTTAATCATGCGGTAAGGTACTATGGATTGAAGGATAATCCTGTAAAGATTGCGGGATCTATGGGTTCATCCAAGGCAAAAGAGATGTTGTTTTGGACAAGAGAAGAGTATCAGATGTTTAAGGAAGCTATGAAGGAAAAGCCGGTTTCTTATTATGCTTTTGAAATACTGTACTGGTGTGGAATCCGTTGTGGAGAGTTATTGGCTCTAACGAAAGGTGATTTTGATTTAGAGAAAAAGACCTTGACGATTAATAAGTCTTTGCAGCATTTAAAGGGTGAAATCTATGTTACTGATCCGAAAACACAAAAGAGTAATCGCGTGATTGATCTTCCGGACTTTTTATGCGATGAGATGGAGGATTACTTTTCCATGCTTTATAAATGTGATGATGATACCAGACTCTTTAATATATCAAAATCCTATCTTCATCATGAGATGGATCGTGGTGTCAGGGAGACAGGGGTGAAGAGGATACGTATTCATGATTTGAGACATAGTCATGTGGCACATCTTATCGAGCTTGGTTTTTCTCCAGTGGAGATAGCTGACAGATTAAGCCATGAGAGCATGTCAGTTACGATGACATATTCTCATTTGTATCCATCGAAGCAACGCAAAATGGCAGATAAACTCAATCAGGATTATGAGAGAATGGAGAATTAGTCTATGAGTGATAGTAAAGAACATGGGAAAATATACAGGCGTGATACTTTGCTTAAAAATACAAAACCGAAAAAGAAGGATGAGAAAAATCGAAAAAAGTCTGCATGTGTCAATTTTAGAGTGACGCCGGAAGAGAAAGAAATCATATTTAACAGGATAAGACTTTCAGGTCTAATGATCCAAGATTACGTAGCGCAAAGCTGCATGTACAATAAGATTTCTGTTGTTGGAAATATCAAAACTTTTGATGCCATCAGAAACGAGATGAAGACAATTGATGAACATCTGATGTCGCTCAAATCTGTGGATGAGCTTGAATTGGAAAAGCTGGAAAGTCTGAGAATGATCCTGGAAATTTTGGATGGATTTTATAAAAATAGTGATTCATAGAAATGCTGCAAAGTGTAATAGAGCTCGTTTACGAGCGCAGCCAGATTTGAAAAATCTGTTCAAAGGGGACTGGGGAAAACCTCCCCAACGAGCTAAGTTGTACAAGAGTACACTGCTCGCAAATTTGGATAAAGTAGTGAAGGTGATGTTGGCCTCTGGTAATTTAGTGATACTAGGGGCCTCTTTTTTTATTTGCATCATTTAGAATTTCAATATCATTGAGTATATCATTATTTGTGTGAAGATGTGAGAAGATGCTGTTATTGAAGAGTTTTCACGCAGATTGAAATATTCAATTTTGAATTGATGAAAGCTGACTGCTCTGTTATAATTATATTTGTGGTGAAATGCCTCAAAATCGAGGTTTGTAAGCAAACATGAAAGGTAAAAAGTTATGGCAATTCGTTATAACAAACTTTGGAAACTCCTGATTGATAAAGACATGATGAAAAAGGATCTCAGAATTAAATCAGGAATCACTACAAATGCGTTGGCTAAATTAGGGAAAAATGAGCATATAAGTACGCAGGTTTTAGAAAAAATCTGTAAAACGCTTAATTGTAATATAGAAGACGTCTGTGAATTTGTTAATGATGAAGAGGGGGCTGGCAAAAATGAGTCCTGAAGCGAAAGCAAGAGAGGAAATTGATAAGAAGCTTGTTACGTCCGGATGGATTATCCAGGATATGAAGAGGTTAAACCTTACTGCAGGTATAGGCGTGGCTGTTAGAGAATTCCCTACCAGTACAGGCCCGGTGGACTATGCTCTTTTTGTAGAAGGAACTCCTGTGGGTGTGGTCGAAGCCAAGAAGACAGAAGCGGGAGAAAACATAACAGTTGTTGAAGGCCAGTCGGCCAGATATGCCAACAGTACCTTTAAATGGGTACAGCAGGATTATCAGATTCGATTTGCTTATGAAGCTACAGATAAGCTTGTAAGGTTTACAGATTACAAAGATATCAAGTATCGCTCCAGAACAGTTTTTTCATTTCATAGACCAGAGACCTTGAAGACTCTTCTGGCAGCGCAGGATACCATTAGAAATAATATGAAACATTTTCCGGAACTTGATACCAACGGATTCAGAAAGTGTCAGATTAACGCTATTAATAACCTAGATAAGTCATTTGCGGATAACAGACCAAAGGCATTGGTTCAGATGGCAACAGGCGCGGGAAAAACCTTTACAGCTATTACAGCTGCGTATCGGTTACTTAAGTATGCCAAGATTAACAGGATTCTTTTCCTTGTTGATACAAAGAGTCTGGGTGAACAGGCAGAGAGAGAATTCCTTGCCTACACGCCTAATGATGATCCCAGAAATTTTTCACAGCTCTATGGTGTGAGACGGTTAAAGAACTCTTACATTCCTAATGACATTCAGATATGTGTTAGTACAATTCAGAGAATGTACTCCATACTGAAGGGGGAGGAACTTGATGAAGGTGCAGAAGAAGTACCTTTTGATGAATATGTAACAGCGGAATCAAAAGCACCGAAGGAAGTGGTCTATAACGAGAAGTATCCCCCTGAGTTTTTTGATGTCATTATTGTTGATGAATGTCATAGATCTATATATAACGTGTGGAGCCAGGTGTTGACATATTTTGATGCGTTTATTATAGGTCTGACAGCTACTCCAGATAAGAGAACATTTGCATTCTTTAATGAAAATATTGTAAGTGAGTATCCAAGAGAGCAGGCTATTGTTGATGGTGTCAATGTCGGGGAAGATATATTCCTGATCGAGACAGATATTACTAAGAATGGTGCCAAAATAATGAAGCGCTTGATTGAGTATAGGGACAGACTGTCTCGAGAGATGCGCTGGCAGCAAATGGATGAGGATGAAGATTATTCAGGAAGCAAAAAGGGAAAACTTGATAAAGAGGTTGTGAATCCAAGCCAGATTAGAGCTGTCATTCATGAATTTAAGGAAAACTTGTTTACGAACTTGTTTCCACATAGAAAAGAAGTGCCTAAGACACTGATATTTGCAAAGACGGACAGTCATGCAGACGATATCATCCAGATTGTTAGAGAAGAGTTTGGTGAAGGTAATGAGTTCTGTAAGAAGATTACTTATCAGGCAGATAATCCTGAATCTGTGCTTAGCGCATTCAGGAATGATTACTATCCGCGCATTGCTGTAACTGTAGATATGATTGCTACAGGTACAGATGTCAAGCCTATTGAATGTCTGATATTTATGCGTGATGTAAGAAGCAGAAATTATTTTGAGCAGATGAAGGGCAGAGGCACCAGAACGTTAAAGGCTGATGACCTTCAGAAGGTTACTCCGTCAGCTACCGGTAATAAAGATCACTTTGTAATAGTTGATGCTGTAGGTGTTACATCATCTAAAAAAACTGATACGAGACCGCTTGAAAGAAAGCCAACTGTGTCTATGAAGGAACTTATGATGAATGTGGCTCTTGGTGCCCAAGATGAAGATACGCTTACTTCATTGGCTAATAGAGTAATCCGTCTGAATGCGCAGATGACAGTTTCCGAGCAGAAGAATTTTGCCAAAGTAGTTGGAGAGTCTGCCGGAATTGTTGCAGAGAAATTGTTAAATGCCTTTGATGTAGATGTAATCCATGATAGGGCAGTTCTGACAACAGGCAAAGATGAGCCTGATGAGAAAGAACTCGAAGAGGCTAAGAAAGAACTGATAAAAGAAGCTACAGAGCCTTTTCATAATCCGGATGTCAGAGAATATATTGAGAACGTCCACAGAAGTCATGACCAGATTATAGATGATGAAAACATTGACCATGTTTTATTCTCGGGATTCGATACACAAAAGGCTAATAATGCCGACAATGTGATCAAGTCCTTCCATGAGTTTATTGAAGAGAACAAGAATGAAATTATAGCTCTTCGTATTATCTATGATCAGGCATACAAAGATAGACCGATGGCGATAGAAGGCCTCAAAGCTTTATATGAAAAGCTTCAATCCAAGGGTATAACTGTAGATCGTTTGTGGGATTCCTATGCAATGAAGAAGCCTGATAAGGTCAAGAAAGGTACTCTGGGTCAGATTACGGACTTGATTGCCTTGATCAGATTTGAAATGGAATACGCAGATAATCTGTCACCATTTGCGGATAAGGTAAATTATAACTTCATGCAATGGACATTCCGCAAGAATACCGGTGCTGTTCACTTCACGGAAGAGCAGATGGAGTGGCTGAGGCTTATTAAGGATCACATAATTGCATCGCTGAGCATATTGCCAGAGGATTTAGACCTTACACCGTTTGATAAACATGGTGGATTAGCTGCATTTTATGACGCATTTGGTGATCAGTATGAAGAAATATTAAATGAAATGAATATAGAGTTGGTGGCTTAAATGAATTTAAATGATGTTGCTGAAAATGGAATATTTTGTGATGGTGATTGGATAGAAAAAAAGGATCAGGATCCAAATGGAGATGTTCGCCTTATACAGCTTGCAGATATTGGGGATGGTTTTTTTAAGGATGTTTCCAATCGCTACATTACATCTGAAAAAGCAAAGGAATTGAATTGTACATATTTAGAAAAGGGTGACATATTGATTGCAAGACTTCCAGAACCGCTGGGGAGGGCTTGTATTTTCCCTTTAGAGGGAAAGTATATAACTGCTGTTGATATTGCAGTGGTGCGTGTTGTCCGTGACGATATTGAACCTAAATACCTAATGAATCTGATTAATTCAGTTGGATTTCGTGCAGAAATAAAGAAATATGAAAGCGGAACAACTAGAAAACGAATATCACGAAAAAATTTAGGAAAAATTGAGTTTAGTATTCCTGATATTGGCGAACAGCGTAAAACAATTGAAAAATTGGAAGAGACAATGTCGTCTCTAGATAATGCTGTTGAAACTTTAAATAAGACAAAGGAACAGCTGGCTGTATATCGACAGGCAGTGTTGAAACAAGCATTTGAGGGAAAATTAACGGAAGAATGGCGCTTGTGTATTTCTCCCGATTCTACGAAAAGTGATTTTGCAAGCGTACAGATAAAGAATGCTACTTTTAAAGATATATCGGGGGATGAGAATGAAATTAAGCTCGAAATGCCATCTACATGGAAAAAGGTGAGATTCGGTGAGGTATTTGATGTGGAAGTTGGCGCAACGCCAAGTCGCCGGGTTTCAGAATATTGGAATGGTGATATTAATTGGGTTAGCAGTGGAGAAGTTCATTTTAATCTTATTTCCGATACGAATGAAAGAATAACTGAAGATGGATTAAATCATTCCTCAACCAATGTTCATCCGAAAGGAACGGTTATGTTAGCAATGATAGGTGAGGGGAAAACGCGAGGACAGGCTGCTATATTGAATATTTCAGCTGCCCATAATCAAAATACGGCTGCAATACTTGTTTCCAAGACTAAATGCCAACCGAAGTATGTTTATTATTTTTTACAAATGAATTATGAAAATACTAGAAGGGTTGGATCTGGTAATAATCAGAAGGCATTAAATAAGGAACGTGTAAGGGCTTTAAGATTTCCGTTTTGTTCATTTGAGGAACAAAAAGAAATTGTATCTGAAATAGAATCAAGAATCTCAGTGTGCGACAATATTGAAGAAACTGTAAATCACACGTTGAACAGGGCGGAAGCCATGCGTCAGAGCATATTAAAAATGGCATTTGAAGGTGGATTGTAATGGCATATTTTCAAATGGACAATAACCCTCGTAAAGAATTAAATACTATGGACGATTTCACAAAATATGCCATGTCCGCTTATGAAAGTGCTAAGGAATATATGCGTGCATCAATGATATTGTTACCACATTTATCTGAATGCAGTATTCCGATGATGTCCAATGCATCTTTTGCATGTGAATTATTTCTTAAAACTATATTGGCATACACGCATACAGCAACTGAGGAAAGACAGCTTCGAGGACATAATTTGTACGAACTATATAATAAAATTGATGACAATAACATAAAGGAAAGAATCCGTAAAGATACTTTAGAAAAGCAATTTGATTTGACGCTTAAAGAAATTGGAAAAGCTTTTGAAGTTTCTAGGTACATCCATGAGTATAAAGAAATGTCTTGTGATGTTCAGTTCCTGTATATGTTAATGAATGCTCTGCATAATGAATGTGTGGAACTAATGAAGGAGAAAACTAATGAGTGAAAATACATCAGCAATCGTTTCTAAAGTATGGGGACTTTGTAATCCACTTAGAGATGATGGTGTTTCATATGGAGATTATCTTGAACAGCTGACATATCTTATTTTTCTTAAGATGTCAGATGAGTATTCAAAGCCTCCTTATAAAAGAGAGACAGGTATACCAGTAGGATATACTTGGTCCGATATGAATACACTTAAGGGTGCAGAGCTTGAGACTCAGTATAAAAATACTCTTGAAAAACTGGGTGAACAGAAAGGTATTCTTGGACAGATATTCAAGGGAGCCGTAAACAAAATCAGCAATGTCGCAATTCTATATAAAGTTGTACAGATGATTGATGGTGAAAAATGGGTAGCTATGTCATCTGATGTAAAAGGTGAAATCTATGAAGGGTTACTTCAGAAAAATGCTGAAGATATCAAAAGTGGAGCAGGTCAGTATTTTACTCCGAGATCATTGATTCAGGCGATGGTGGAATGCATGTGTCCTGAGCCTGGGAAAACTATAGCAGATCCTTGCTGTGGTAGTGGTGGATTTTTTCTTGCAGCACAGGCTTATCTTGCAGATCCAAAGAACTATACACTTGACCGTGAGCAGAAGGAGTTTCTTAAGAATGAGACATTCCACGGTAACGAGATTGTAGCAGCTACATTTAAGACAGCACTTATGAATTTATACCTTCATAATATTGGAGATATATACGGAGAAATTCCGGTAACTCTTGGCGATGCATTATTATCAGACCCAGGTTATCGCGTTGATTATGTTCTGACAAATCCTCCTTTTGGTAAGAAGTCATCTATTACATTTACTAACGAGAATGATGAGACAGAGGAAGAAGATCTTGTATATAATCGACAGGATTTCTGGACTACAAGCTCAAATAAGCAGCTGAACTTTGTGCAGCATATCAATACTATTTTGAAAGCAACTGGTAAGGCAGCAGTTGTTGTACCTGATAATGTCCTTTTTGAAGGTGGAGCCGGAGAAATAGTCAGAAAGAAACTGCTTGAGACAACAGACCTGCATACAATATTAAGATTGCCTACAGGCATTTTCTATAAGCCTGGTGTTAAAGCTAACGTTATATTCTTTGATAAGAAACCAGCTTGCCCTGAGATGCAGACAAAAGAAGTATGGATTTATGACTTCAGAACCAATGTGCATTTTACGTTGAAACAGCATCCGATGAACTACGCTGATCTGCAGGACTTTATTAAATGCTATAATCCTGAGAATCGTTATGAGCGTCATGAAACCTGGTCGGAAGAGAATCCAGATGGACGTTGGCGCAAGTATAAGATCGATGACATTTTTGAAAGAGATAAGACGAGTCTTGATATCTTTTGGATCAAGGATAAATCGCTTGCAGATCTCGATAATCTGCCATCTCCGGATGAACTTGCGGATGACATTATCGAAAACCTGCAGAGTGCACTAGAGAGCTTTCAGGAACTGCAGGAGCAGTTGAAGAGACGTAATATACAAGAAGATAAGGACTATAGTTATAACTCGCCAGCTAATGTAATTATTAAAGAGTTATCTGCTCGTTATAATGTGTCGCTTGCAAAAGCTGATACATTTGAGAAGCAGTTAGAAAAGATAGGCTTTTTAGAGATTACTGCTGGAGATGAACTATTCCATTCAAGTACGCTGGAATTTTGTTATTTAACTATAAACACAAAGAATGGGTTAACTAGTAGGGATAGAAAGCCTTTTAATGTTGTTATTAACTTGAAGAATGGGATGCTTGAGGAAATAGCTTCTGCTGTTATTGGACTTGGTATTAGTAGTGCAGGATTGGCTACATCTGACAATAAACTTGTTTCTGTTGCGTCAATATTAGGGGCAGTATTTAGTGCATTATCACTAACTAAGATTAACTTTTCCGAGAATGAAACAGCAGTTCTTCTTGCATTGCAGAACGGCAGCAAGACAGAGGAAGACTGTTTGCGAGCAACAAACGCTATTTTACGAGATTATCACTATGATGAACTTTCAGAAGATACGTTTATGCGTGCAGTGAATAATTTATATAATTGCAGATGCATATCAATTGTGGAAGGACTCTTATCGATTGAGGAAACAATAAAATCTTAAGCATAAATATAATAGTTGGGGAAGCAATAATATAGTTTGGAGGGAGACAACAAGGAAATGCTAGAAGATATTACATCATTAAAGATAAAGGGAGGCATTTTTGAAACAGAGACAGATTTGCCTATATTTGAAAAAGAAAAGCCCAACAACCCAGAACAGATATTTTCTCTGATTTATGGGAAAAACGGAAGTGGCAAGAGTACCATATCGCGTGGATTTAGAAAGATTACTGGCGCTGAGGAGTTGCAAATCGAATCAATGGAATTACTCGACGTGGATGGATCTACTATAGTGGTCTCTGAAGAAGAAAAAAATGGTATTTATGTATTTAATGAAGATTTTATAGAAGACAATATTAAAATCGATGATGACGGCTTAAATGCAATAGTTGTCATGGGCGCAGTTAAAGATGTTGACGACAAGATAAAAAAGATTCAGCCTACTTATGAGAAGAGTTTGTCTGAAGCACAAGCACAGCAAGAAGTTTTAAACAAATACTTAGACATTGGTAATGTTCTTTGCCCAGAGTATTATATAAACGAGATGCAGAAAGTGTTAAAAGGTGATAATAGTTGGGCGTCAAGAGATGCAAGGATTCATGAAAAAAAGACTAATAGCCAAGTTAGACGCGATACATATACTCAGTTTGTAGGATTACATCCAACAAAAAACAGAGATGAGTTGATAGTGGTTTATGATGCTACGATGAAAAAGTTGGAGGCTGCAAAAAGTGGTAGTAAAAGAATTGAGACTGCCGTTCCAACTTTAAAAACGTTTGAGGATAAAGAGAACGATATAGTGAATCTCCTTAAAGAAAAGATAGAAAAACCTGTTTTATCAGAGAGGGAAAAAACACTATTTCATATTCTTCAAGAAAATAACGGTAATCAAAGATTGACTAATATAAAAACTTATTTTGCTGGTTCCCAGAAAACAACTTGTCCATTTTGTTTCCAAGATGTTGATGAGAAGTATGCGGATGATTTGGTGCAAAGTATAGAGAAGATCCTTAGTAAAAAGGTCGAAGAACATCAAGGTAAATTGTTGAAAGCCAGATTATCTATTTTTGAGGTAAAACTTGTGGCCTTTAATGAATTATCACCAGAAAAAGTCAAAGAGTGTGAGACAAAAATCGAGGTACTTAATTCTTCGATAGAACAAGTAAATGAGTTGATTAATCAGAAGATCGAAAACGTGTATGAACCGATATTGAACGAAGGTTTTTGTTTAAAGAATAAGTACGATGAGTGTGTAGCTTCTTTGGAAGAGTTAGAGAAGGCACGAAAAGATTATAATGAAAAAGCCACGGATACCAAACCTCTTATAAATGAGCTTACTAATGTAAATAATGAGATTGCATATTATGATTTGAAGGAATTATACGAAAAGTATCAAAAGCGAATTGCAGAGAAGAAAGCAGAAGAGGAAAAATCTAAGAAATTAAATCAAACTGCAAATGATCTTAGGAAGCAAATTGAGGTATTAGAGCAGGAGAAGAAAAATGCACGTATAGCCATGAAAGCTATTAATGACGATTTGGCCTATATTTTCTTTTCTAAGACAAGACTAAGGATTGATTATGACCATGATAAATATGTTCTTTATTCACATGAAAGATTAGTGGAACCCGGAAACGTTTCGGTTGGAGAAAGAAATGCAATAGGGCTTTGCTATTTCTTTAATAGAATAATGGAGAACAAGGATGAAGAGAAAGTCTTTAATTCTAGGTATTTGCTGGTTATCGACGATCCAGTGTCGAGTTTCGATATGGAAAATCGCATAGGTATATTATCCTATTTGAAATATAAATTGGGGCAATATCTGAAGGGAAATGATAAATCAAAATTTCTGCTATTTACGCATGATATGCAGACATTTTATGATATGCGTCATTTTGTGCTTGAATTGTTAAGCTCAAAATATAGTGTTTCTGAAAACAAAGCAAGCAAGTATGTTAGAGATTGGGAGCTTAAGAATACAGGTGTCGATAAAATAGACATACAAAAGAGGAATGAATATACTGCTTTACTGGGAACGGTCTTTGATTATGCCAAGGAGATAGATGAGCAATACTCTGTAAGTATTGGGAATGTTATGCGAAAAGTAATGGAAGCGTTCGGTACATTTGTATATAAGAAAGGAATGTCTCAGCTTTCAACAGATGAAAGCATTATGGCAAATCTTTCAAAAGAAGATCAGACATATTACGAGAACTTAATGTATAGGCTTGTATTGAATACTGGCAGTCACATGGAAGAAAAGGTGAAAACAATAGATGATATGAACTTCTTTGATTACATTTCAGATGCAGATAAACAAAGAACAGCAAGAGATGTTATTTGCTTTCTATATAAAATAAACCCGCTACATGTTAAAGCTCATTTGCAGGATAAAGAAAATGCAATAGAAATAATAGAGGCATGGTGTAAAGCAATATCTGTTTAATTCAGATAATAATGGAGAATAGTATGTGCAAGATAATAAGAAATGCCATTCAGTGTAAACATTGCGGCGAAACATTAGAATCAGTAAATGTACACGATTATGTGACCTGTAGTTGTGGGGCATGTAGTGTAGATGGAGGACATGATTATCTTCGCAGAAGCTATGAGACATCTCCAAAGGAAGATTATATCGATTTGAGTGAGTTTATGAATATACCACCAGATACTTCTGACGAGGTATTAAGGAAGATTTTTTGAATTTATAGAAAGGGTGACAGTATATATGACAGTTGAAGAAATTCTCCAAGGTGAATCAAAAGACTTGGAGTTTAAAGAAAAATTACCGGAAGACAGTAAGAAATATATGAAGACAATTGTTGCCTTTTCTAATGGGGATGGCGGTAGACTAATAATTGGTGTCAATGACGACAGAGAGGTAGTGGGAGTTGATCAAACGGCCGTTTTTACCATGATTGATAAAATCACCAATGCTATTAGTGACAGTTGTGAACCATTGATTATTCCGGATATTGCGCCACAAGCAGTGGGAGATAAAACGGTTATTGTGGTAGAAATTAGTGCAGGAAGGCAAAGACCTTATTATCTTAAATCTCTTGGAATGGATAAGGGTACTTTTATCCGTACATCTGGTTCTACGCGGCTTGCTGACAGACCATTTATCCAGGAAATGTACTATGAGGATGAGAACAGATCCTTTGATAATGTTGTGAATAAAGACATTGAAGTAACAGATGCAGATATTAAAAGCTTCTGTGAGGACATGAAAAAAGAGGCACAGCGTAATTGTATGGACGAGAAAGATGCTAAAAAGGTTAAGACTCCTACCAAGAATAACCTGATAACTTGGGGAATTCTTAAGGAAGAAAACGGAGTTATTCGCCCAACGTATGCATATTATTATCTGAGAGGCTTAGATGGCGTAATGTCTAAGATTCAGTGTGCTGTATTTAAAGGCAATACACGTGGGATTTTTGTGGATAAAAGAGAGTATGAGGGTAATCTTTGGGAACAGGTAGAGCAGGCATATCAGTTTGTTCTTCGTAATATTCATCTTGGAGCAAGGATCAAGGGTATTCACAGACAGGATGTTTATGAACTGCCACCGGAGAGTATACGAGAGCTTATTATTAATGCTGTTGTTAATTGCAGTTACCTGCAGGGGAGTCTTGTACAGGTGGCAATATATGATAATAGACTTGAAATCTCGTCTCCTGGCGGATTGATGCCGGGAGTTACGATTGAGAAGATGAAAGAAGGTTTTTCGAAGGTTAGAAATCATGGTATCGCGAATGCTTTTGTTTATATGAATCTTATCGAACAATGGGGGAGTGGTATTCCAAAGATATTAACACAGACTAAAGAGTATGGACTTCCAGAGGTTGAGTTTATCGATATGGAAAATGCCCTTAGAGTTAATATGTACCGTGCTCTTCCGGAAGATGAAAAACAAGCGATAAAAACAAACGATAAAAGCAAACGAAAAACGATAAATACAAACGATAATGATAAACAAAAAACGTCAAAAGAATATGCAATACTTGAATATTTAGGCAGGGTGGATAAGGCTAAAACAGT
>CAMJBT010000072.1 GCA_946403965.1 uncultured Pseudobutyrivibrio sp.
TAGTGCTGCGTAATAAATATCCTCACATTCCTTGTCAGTCTTACCAAGCATTTTTGCCACTCGCACTGACAGCTCCGACACTCTTTTTGACTGGCCTTCAGCATATTCATCACGCTCTTCCACAGCATTCATAAAAGAAATTGCTATCTGATCAAAAAGTCGTTTCATACGTTTCTTTTCTTCTTCAAGTGTCTGCATCTCATGATTGTGAGCATTCAATACAGTATCGTTTATATCCAAATACGTAAATACGTATAAGGATATGGATACAATAACCATGGCCATATTAACAATTGATATTCCATAGGTGAATAGCTGGATCAATCCCATTAATATAGGCACAATTACATATAACAGCATGGATACATATACGTATTTACTAATCAACTTTCTATATTGAAAGATAACTGTAAGCTGAATCAATGGACCTAAAACCGGGAGCATATAACAAATTAGAAATCCCTGACCTCGATGATACACGTTGAATTCATCAATGTAATATACATAGCCTGTGAACTGGGTAATGATTACCAGTACCATTTCAAAAATTATCATTATACTAACTAAAATCAGTCTCTTTGGTACAGGCTTTATCTTGCCAACATCACATACCAGATACTGCAAATGAAGATTAAATCCCATAACAATCCATGCAGTCAGCATAAACACCATGAAATTGCTAAAACGAACTATCGCAAATCCGAAATCAGTAAGCTCTCCCGCATGCATGTATGCCAGTCTATCAAAGAAAAGCAGAAAAGTGGCTACAAATTCCATCAATATAAGAATTCGTTTTCTTTTTTTCTCCAGAAAACGGGTTACAAAAAGCATTAACCCAAAGCAAAAACACACGCTGCTTAGAACAAGCATAATATCCAGTTGATATGTTCTTATGAATTCAAACATAAGTAATCCCCCGCATTACAAATTGTTAGAAAGCCATTCATCCATAGCATCCCAATCAAAGCGCTTTAACAGTTTTTGAAGCTCATTAATAGCTTTTGCATCAACCTCTGGAAGCTTATATCCCAATAGCTGGTCCACTATCATTTCCACTGCATCATAATCCATCTGTGGAATCACTTCCTTAAGAGCACTATAGGCATCTTGTAGTTCAGCTTCATCAATTGGCTCCTTACCTTCGTCCTCTGCTTCAGTTCCTTTTATATCCTTAAGTCTGGTCTTAAACTTTTTGTACTCATCCAGCATTTTGTCATTGTTGGCATCTATATAGTTTGTATCTTCTCTGTTTCCGGCATCTTCCAAACCTGCTGCAATAGCAGACAATTCCTTGGCACCGATGATTCTGGCAGAGCTCTTCAGAGCGTGTACCTTGATAGTATAAAGTCTAATATCCTGCTCTTCATACGCTTTAGATATAACCTCCATGTTAGAATCAATAGTGTCATAGAAAAGCTCAAGAGCAAACATAAATCCCTTTACACCGCCAGCACTCTTAATACCATCTTCCACTGAGATTCCTTCTGTGCTATATATCCAGCTCATTGTCTGTGGTATCTCGGTAATTTCTTCCACAGCATCAGCCTGTGTTGGAATATCTACAATAGATTCTGGCAGATGCTTTAAAATTGTTTTTTCCAAAATTTCCGACTCAACTGGCTTTGACAAGTATCCATTAAATCCCTTTGAAATATAGAATTCCTCTCCAGCAGTTGAATTGGCTGTCAATGCATATATTGGAAGGTCTTTATTGAATTCACGAATCTTTTCACAGGTTTCAATTCCATCCATTCCTGGCATCATATGATCTAAAAGTACAACATCAAAATGATTATTTCTAACCTTGTCAAGGGCATCCTCTCCGCTTGGAGATGTTGTTACAATCACTCTTGTAGCCTTCAATAATCCCTTGATTACACTTAAGTTCATAGGAGTGTCATCTACAACTAATATATCTGCATCAGGGGCTATAAACTGAGGGACATAAGGTTTTTTCACCTGTGACTCTTCATGTTCAATAAATACACCAAGTGGTGTAGCATCAATGATTTTCTGATTTAGAGTAAGAATGAATTCGGAACCTTTGCCATACTCTGATTCACACCACAGTTCACCGCCCATAAGTTCTGCAAAACGTTTGGAGATATCCAGTCCAAGTCCTGTTCCTTGAATACCACTATTTCTTACTTCATCAAACCGCTCATAAGCAGAGAAAAGTCTATCCATATTTTCTGCCGCAACACCAATACCGGTATCCTTTACAGATACTCTCAATCCGCAAATATCATTTTCTCTTGTTTCCATAGAAACGTTGAGAATGAAACCACCTTTCTCGGTATACTTAACAGCATTTGTCAAAAGATTAAGTATTATCTGTTTGATTTTTTCCATGTCTCCGTAAAGACGTTTTGGCATAATCTCATCTACAACCACATCAAAGGTAAGCTCTTTTTCAATACTTCTCACACGAATCATAGATACTATTGAGCGCAAAGTTTCCTGTGTGTCATACTCCTGTTCCACAAGATGCATCTTACCTGATTCAATTTTAGAAATATCAAGCAAATCATTTATAAGTCCAAGTAGAGACTCAGTGGCATTTCGAATATCAATATTATAGTTTTTCAATGCCATATAATAATCTCTAGGCACACCTGTGGCGTCCTCACGCAATGCCATTTCATTCATACCCATTATGGTATTTATAGGTGTTCTGATTTCATGAGACATGTTGGCTAAGAATCTAGACTTTGATGAGTTGGCCTGTTCAGCTTCTTCCTTTGCTTTACTAATTTCAGCAACCTGTCTGCTAATGATAGTGGAACGCATTACACGCCATACAATAAATCCAGTCAACGCTGCAATCAAAACAAACAATAATATCTTCGTAGCTAAAAGTTCTGATATTCGTGGCTTCTTAGTGATTTTAAATGTATCATTCTGTAGCACTTCGTCAGTCAATTCATCTACCACCTGAATATGAAGGGTATAGTCTCCATATTTTAATCCTGTATATTCAAGAGATGACAGCGCATTCTTTTTTGTTTTTGTTCCATCGTCTGGCCCTTTGTCCAGATACATTTTTATAGTCGGATTAATAATCGTATAATCCATTACCGCTGGAACAATTTGAATACGACCTTTGTATGCCGGCAGCACAAATGAACCATCTTTCTCTGGATATATTTGTTCATCACCACAATAGATAGCATTTATTCCCACCTTTACCTTCACATGTTCTTTATAATAATTATTTACATTTAGTTTGATTACACCTTCTCTACCTGGAATATACAAATTTCCCTCTTTATCACTGGTAGAAAAACCCATTCCTGTAAAGGCAAAAGGCAAACCATTTCCAACTGTATCTAATTTATAAGCGGTTATACTATCATTTATTAAATCATCAACTGGCACTGAATACATTCCATAAGATGATGTTACCCAAACATTATCCTTATGATCAAAGTACATATCGTAATTATTATTGTACGGGAAGGTAGTAATATGAGTAATTTGTCCATCCTTCATATACTCAATTGAATTAGAGGTGATTATCCAACAAACACCTCTTTCATCATCTCTAATAATTCGCATGATTACTTCACTTGTCAGTCCATCCTCTCTGCCAAGTTGTTTAACTTCTTTATCTGAAATTTCATAGAGACCATCTCCATCTGTGCCTGCCAGCAATGTTCCATCCGCATTTTCTTCCACAGTGAGAATAACCCTCTTATCAATATCTTTTGCTCCAATATTTTTTATTACTCTTTCATCTTTGACAATTGCCAAACCACTGCTGGTTCCGACTAAGAGTCTACCATCTGATGTAAAGGACAGACACCTCACATGATTATCCGGCAATCCATCCTTTGTTGTAATATCAAAAATTGTTCCATCTTTTCTACAACATATCAATCCACGTGTTTCAGTATACGTTCCAATCCACAGATTTCCGTCAGTATCTCCTTTGATACAACGAACTCTCACATTATCAACAAAATCAATCAGTGGATCTTCCTCCAAAATCTCACTACCATTGATTATTTGTAATCCTTCATCAGTTCCTATATACAGTCTACCGTTAAAATCACAAACAGCATTTGTAACCTTTTCTTCCCTATCAACATTTCCATAAATGGTCTTATAGTTGTTGGTTATCATTTTTACAACGCCTTGTGTTGATGACGCAAGCCAGATATTCCCCTGATAATCTGAGGTTGTCATTTCAATACCACTAATATTTGGAGTATTTACAATTTTAAATGTAGAATCTATATCTATATATCCAATAGCTGATGGGGATGATACCCAAACTCTACCGCAGTCATAGCTGAGCCAGTGGACATTATCTATCGATTCTGTTGGAATTGTTAAAAGCTTAAGTCTATTGTTACCAAATTTTCCATAAAACACCTTACTTTGGCTGGTACCATAATAGACATTTCCCGGATTATCAGGATCCGCTAGAATAGTTGTTATTCTATCAATACCAAGGCTTGTGCCATGATGCATCTCATTTACTTTACAATCTTTTATAGAAAAAACTATTCCATCTGATGTTTGACCGTATACTGTCCCCTCACTATCTGTATCCATTTTAAGAATGCGGGCATTATCCAATCTAACATCCTTTACCTCATGAAGATTCATGGATTTATCCACATAACAAATTCCAGTTGTGGTACCTATGAACACATTTCCACTTTTATCCTCTGCAAAAGAGCGAATAGATGCTGATGGCAGACCTTCCAGAAAAGATACCTGATTCCTTTCAGCGCCATCCAAAACCACAACACCATTATCATTTGTGCCAACCCAAATTCTATCCCTGCTATCCTCGTAAATATACCTTGCACTTGTGAGCCCCTGCTCTGTTCCAAGACGATAAAAGGTTGAACCATCATATCTGATAACACCACAATAACCTCCCATCCAAACTGCCCCATCACTTGCCCCCAGAACAGCCATAGCATCCGACGTAGGAAGACCATTTGATGAATCATATATTTCCATGGTATAGCCTACATTCTCTAGCTGATTAGTAATAGCATAACCTCCGCCATAACTATCATATTTATAATCATCCGACTTTGCATAAACTCGGCCAGAGCAAACTATACTCGTCAGTATTCCCATTAAAAACAGCAATCTTAACCTTCTCACTTCAACAGCTCCTTAATCGAAAAAATGATTATTAGTTCTTATTATACTTTCTATAAATAACCTTTATTTCAGACAATGAATCTAAAAAGGCCTCAACACATTTTGGATCAAATTGAGAGCCTGAGCCCTCCTCAATCATAGTAACTGCTTCATCAAAACTGTATGGCTTCTTATTGTTCTTTGGTGACGTCAATTCATCGAAGTAGTCAGCCACCGCCATAATACGTGCTGAAAGAGGAATTATTTCACCATGTAATCCTTCAGGATATCCTTTACCATCCCATCTCTCATGATGATATGCAGCCATATTTCTTGCTTCCTTAAGGTAGTTTTCTCCGGCAACTGTTGTGATGGCATTCTCCAAAATCTTCATTCCGGAAGTGGTATGAGACTTTATTATCTCCGACTCCTCTTCTGTAAGATTCTCTGTTTTATTTAAAATGCTATCTGGTACATTTATTTTTCCAATATCATAAAGTGGTGCACTTCGGGAAACATCTGATATAAACTTTTGATTAATTTTTCCTGCGTAATAACCCTTTTCGTATAGGCCTTCCAAAATGATTTTTACATAGCCTGTAGTCTTCTGAATATGATTTCCACTATTCTCATCTCTTTTTTCAACCAAGTCAGCCATAGTTATAATCAAACCATCCTGCATCTTCACTCTGCTTTCAGAAAAATTACGAATGCTTCGAAGCTGCTCTGCTTGGTTCAGCGCCATGTCACAGATTGAATTATACAAACGTTCTACTTCATCATCAGTGTGAACTCCAAGCTTTCTTAATTCTCTAATAGTATTATCCAACTTCTGCTGATCATTTCCTGCATGAATAAAATCCTCCACCAGTTTTGCCATGCTATTGATTGGATAAACCATATAAGCACTTGTAGTCCACATACTAAATGCCAAAATAACAAGCAATACGCCAAACATAATCAATAGAGTTCTCCACAAAAAATCCACAAGATAGTCGGCTACGTAATTTATCGAAGCATCTGTTCCAACCCAACAAACACAATTTCCTGCAGAATCAAACACTGGATAATATGAAGCAATCATCCAATTTAACTGTGATCTGACTTCTATTGGAGGAATTTCGTTCCCTGCCAGAAAATCATCAATATAAGGTTCAAAATCAGGAAGCATCGGAACCGTATAGCCCACCGGGAATCCATTCTCATCGTGCCCCGTAGAGTAGTCAGCATATTCACTTGATGTAGGCAAATCAAAAATGAAAGTTACTTTATCTCTATCAATCTTTACTACATAAAGATATTGAAGACCATTAGCATTATTCCTTACTGTTTGTAGTCCCATTTTAGTCTCAGCATAACCAGGATACTTTTCCCCTTCTCTCAAATAATCTTCAACATGATCTCCATCAATCATTGTTGCAGCAAACTTGGCCACATTTATGGCAGTATCCTTTTTTTGTTGAATATCCTCTTTAAAATATAGCTGCATTCCTACACAACTCATAAGAATAATCAAGCCTACAGATACCACAAACTGAACAAGAGCTAGCCTTATGCGCATAGAGAATTTAACATCCTTACTCCACTTACGCATTTCACGAATCTGCTCGTCTGTAAGTGCTCTCTGTCTCCAGCGGCCATTGTTAATAATATCCTTATACTTTTCTGGGATGACATAAATAATATTTATGGAAATAATAACAACAATGCCTTTATCCACAATATTCAATAAGAAATTAACCAATATGAAAGTAATAAAAAATGGAATTCCAATTGCATTTGAAATATCTTTTGAAGTATCTGCAATAATATTATTTTGAGGATTCAAATAGATTTGCCATTGAACAAGGGCCCCCAGTACACCACTAATAAAAGCAGACCCCAATATAAGCCCTACAATGACTTTGACACTACGAGTAGACCTGGTTCCAACGTATCATGACACAAAAACAGCCGTAAGTGCATTCAAAAAGCCAAAATAAATTGCTACATCGTTAAATGCAAGACAAATCAAATTGGATGTCATACCAACAACGACACCAACAAATGGTCCCCCCAAAAGAGCAACCACAGTAGTGCCAAGTGTATCAAGAAACAGAGGCAATTTGTATATATACACTAAATATGACAACAGTACATTTATAACGATTCCTATAACTATAACTGTGATCTGCGTAATGATTTCGTCTTTTCTTGTTCTAAATCTTTCCACCTTGAATCCTCCTATGAAGTGAGAATTATGCCAATTTAAATTATATCACCATCGTTACACCCCATTGTGACCTATTTGTGATAAAAAAAGAGAGCCAATCGATTTGATTAGACTCTCAGTATTGTTGTCGCTGTGGGTATTATGTTTTATTTTTTTGTAGCCATTAGTGCGATAAATCGCACTCTCTTCTGATCTACAACTGTTTTTAGAAGCATTGGCAATCTCTTTGGCCACGTAATTAACTTTTTCATTTTGTCACCTCTTCGTAAGTCATTTTGACTAGTTAATTTATTCTTGAATTACTCAAATGTGAGTGAATCTATAATCATAGCAAGTGCGTCAGATACCTCCATATCTGCCATCTCGTCACCGCTATTATGACCTGTTACTTCAAACATCAGGTAACCATCCATAAAATCTCTCACGATAGCTGTGCTGTAAAGTCCAGAGCCATCTTCTGCTGGAGGGCAGGTCACCCAATAGCCATCAACATCCTCTGTACCAGGGAATGTAGCTTCGTATGTTGTAGCTGTAGAACCATAATCCTTTATGAGCTTATCTCTCTTTTCTTTTGCAGTCATATCAACATCGTAAGTAGCAGTAACCATGTTTGTACCAGCTGACTCACCTGTGTATACAAACGTTGTGATATTGTTCTGTGTTGTTACTTCAAAAAGTTCAGGATTATACTTTACAGACCATCCATTCTGATCAGTATAAATGTTTTCATTACCGTCATTACAATAGTTTTGTGCATTGAATGTATCTGGATCGACATCAGCTATAGGTTTGAAAATCAGCTGTACATCCTCTCTACCAACAAAGTATCCTGTAACTGTTCCATCACTCTCAACAGTTTTGACTACAAAGTCTTCCTTAGATTCTTCTCCTTCGCCACCCATTGTGAATATTACCTGACCATCCTTCTGTTCACAATCAAAAGGTATCCCTAGTCCATTGGTTCCTTCTTCAGTGTGACCATAGGTATCATCCTGGAATACATAGAAGGATGTCTGAGGTGCATCCTCAACATCCTTTGGATAACTTACATAAACTCCCTTTTTAAAATATGGTGCTGTCAACTCATCCTCTGATTTTTCATCCGACTGTGTAACAGCATCTGCTGTTGCAGTATCATTTTCAGTTTCTTTGTTACCACATCCAACAAACATACCAGCTGTCATAGTAGCAATAACTGTGACTGCAAAAAGTCTCGTTACCAATTTTTTTCTCATACTGGTGCTCCCTTCAAATTATTCAACTCAAACTCCATTCTATACATTTTTGTGTCTTAATTTGTGAACTATTTTTGAATTCTAGGTTTCTTTATAAATCTTTAGAAATTAAAAACCCCATCCGTATATACGAATGAGGTTTACTAATCATTTTTTATTTTTTAAATTCTTTACGTAGCCGGTAAGCTCGTCCTTTGTTTTTTTGTTCAGCTTCTCCATCTTTTTCAGGACGTCATACTCAGCAGTCCCCTCGCTGGCTATTACAAAATCCACTTCCCCAGCGCCTTTGGCCGGAATAGTGTCCTGTAAAATTTCAAATGGCGAAACATCAAGAACGTCACAAATTGTCATTATTTTATCAGCGGATGGATTCGTCTTCTTTCTTTTCCAATCACTGATTGTGCTCTGTGCAATTCCTGTTCCAGCGGAGAATTCCAATTGAGTCATCCCCTTTGACTCCATAATTTTAAATATTCGCTCACTTATAATCATATCTCGCCCCCCATAATCGCATTTACGAATTGTCACATAATTATTATACACAACGTTCTTTTATCGCACAATATAAATTATTTAGTTACCAGTTACAGTAATTATCAAACATTATAAGTGACAGTTTTTTTCAACATCTGATCCACAGTCTCTCCGTATACAGGGTGTCTCAACCATGGCGCAATTTGTGCCAATGGCTTTAAAACAAAATCCCTGAGATGCATCTCTACATGCGGGATAGTAAGCTCACTTGTTTCCATTACAAGGTCATCGTATAACAGAATATCTAAATCCAGTGTCCTTGGTCCCCAGTGAATTGTCCGCTCACGTCCTGCTTCATTTTCTATCCTGTGAAGCTCATCCAATAGCTCATTTGGAGTGTATAAGGTTCTGATAAGCATTGCGCTATTTAGGAAATCATCCTGCTCCACTCCGCCATATGGTTTGGTCGAGATATAATCAGCCACTTTAATTACTGTTGTGTTTTTAAGTTCACCAATTTTTTTAACAGCATCATCCAGATATCTCTTTGTATCTCCCATATTGCTACCAAGGGCTATAGCAACATCATGCCAAGCTCTATGAATCTTGACGCTTACAGTGTCAAGTGAAAGCCCGATTGGAGCACATGGTTTTTCTATTTCCAAATCTATTTCATGCACCAAGGGATTGCTTATCAGAATATGAGTTGCCAGCTCTTCTGCACATCTTTCTAATAGCTTATAAGTATTTGTTGTCAAAAAATTCTTTATCTGATGGCAAACAGTTCCATAGTCAACTGACAGCTCCAGGTTATCTGTTAGTCCTGCCCCTCTTGTCTCCACGTACAAGGTCGCATTTATTATAAATTTCTGTCCAAGCTTATTTTCTTCTGGAAACACACCGTGATAGGCAAATATCTCTAGCCCCTTTATCGAGATTTCATCATATACTTTTTTGCTCATTCAAAATTGCCCTCGTCATTTCTATAGCTCTTTTATTTTCTTTCACATCATGAACTCTAACAAATGTTGCCCCCTTCATCACTCCCATTACTGTTGTCGCAATGGTACCCTCCACTCTTTCATCTGAAGGTAAGTCTAATGAAAGTCCTATCATAGATTTACGAGATGTAGCAAGTAAGATAGGATATCCAAGTTTTTTTAATTCCTCTAATCTGTTGGTAAGAATCAAATTCTTTTCATAATCTTTCGCAAATCCAATACCTGGATCCAAAATGATATTCTCTCTTTTTACCCCTGATTTTAAAGCTATATTAACAGAATCTTGTAAATCATCTAGCACATCTTCTATATAATTTGTATAGTCCGTAGCTATTCTATTATGCATAAGACATACAGGCACATCGTACTGGGCTGCTAATTTTGCAATTCTAGGTACATCTACATTATCTTCATGAAACTTTTCGTATCTGAATCCCCATATATCATTAATAAGATCTGCGCCACATTTCAATGTTTCCGCAACAACATCTGCCTTATAACTATCTATAGAAACCGGAATATCGAAATTCGATTTAATCATTTCTATAAAGGGAACAACTCTCTCTATCTCCTCATTAATCGATATCTGCTCATGGCCAGGGCGTGTTGATTCGCCTCCAACATCTATTATGTCAGCACCTTCTTCTATCATCCTTGCAACATGCGCTTTTGCTCTATCTAAAGTGTTCCATTTACCACCATCAGAAAAAGAGTCTGGTGTCACGTTCAGTATTCCCATAACATAGCACTTATAATCCGGACTATTTACATCAAATTCTCTGTTGCCAATTTTCATTTTTGATTTTTCTCCCTTTTCTTTATTTGCTTTTATTACATTATTTATAGATACACTTCTAAATTTCTCTTTTCCAAGCTCCAGTTACACTCATTTTGAGCCTTGCAATTAAAACATTGTCGAGATGCTTTATCCGCTGTATACAAAATATCTATCAATGCATTCGAAGTACTGTCAATATGATTGCTTCCTCGATGATTGCTTATGGCATCCACAATCACAGATATCTCATCCTCACTATATCCACAATCCGTCAGGATAACCTTGGAAATTTCTGCCCCCGCCTCTTCATGGGGTATACCTTCTATGTATTGTTTTGCCCTTCCTATATCATGCAATAGAGCCGCGGCATATATTATATTTCTGGAAAGACTAAAGTTTCGTTCTAAATTTAAAATATAAGCAATCCTGGCAACGTCCATAAAATGATTAAAGCTATGATTGCAAAATATTCTATCAGCCTCACATTTTTCAATCTTCTCTAGCTCCTGCCTATATAAAGGGTGCTCTATAATTCGTTGGCATTTTGAAATTTTCTCTATTTGAAACATATTTTTTTGCATACAAAAAACCCTCCCTATGCAATTCCAAACAACTACATAAGAAGGGCTTTTAACAAACACTATCATCCTAATATGTAGCAGCGGGATGCGACTTCAAAACCGCAAGCTAAATCTTTTCGTCCAAATGACAACTCCCCGTTCACTTGGCACTTAACGCTTTGAAATCTACTCTGCATTAATTATTTCTATGAATTCTTTAGTAAAGATACTACTATTTTTTCCCCTTTATTTCAATATAGAAAATACAACAATAACTTACTACTCTTCACTTTGAATCATATGATGTTCCTGTTTTTGTGAGTACATCAAGGAATCTATATGCTCATTGAATTCTTGCATAGACATATTCTGGGTATAATTATAAATTTCATACCCGCAACTCACATCCACATGGTCATCCCAACCATTCTTTTGTTTTACTTTTGCAAGACGCTCACGTACATGCTCTATCTTCAGCTCAAGCTCTATTCTAGACACATTGTCTGTGATTACGCAGAACTCATCTCCACCGAATCGACCAATCGCAAGTGCATCATCGAATGTAAGCACTATAATATCTGCCACAGCCTTTATAGCTTTATCTCCTTCTTCATGTCCGAAGGTATCATTGATGGTTTTAAAATTATCGATATCCATCATTATGGCTGCAAAATTTCTGCCTGTCGTCTGACTATTTTTTATTTTTTCTTCCATTTTAATATCCAGGCCACGTCTGTTTAGCACTCCTGTAAGATAATCCATATTGACATCATTGCTTTGGAAGAAGAAAAACAATATTAAGCATCCCAGTGAAATACCTGCATAAGTAGTATCAATACTAGATACAAACACCTGCATTATGGCTCCAATTAAAGCAAATATAGGCAAGAATAGAATCATGTTTTTATACTCGCTCATGAAATCATTTCTAAACACCACAACATAAATAAGTAATAAGACTATGAATACCATTACCAATATGGCTCTTGCCATAAACATGGAACCTCTATAATATGTTTGATTCTCAAAATAATAAAACCATCTCAAATTGAAAATGGTAGATATGGTAACCATCACTCCGTTAATCAAAGCAAATGCTAGAAAAGCCGCTTTAAAATAATCTCTTGGCCTACTATTTTTATTTGCCATCCAGCAATCAATGTAGCTAACTGCAAAAAGAATATCTACAGGATCTAACAGAAATATTCCATAATAACCGATTTTTGCAAGGAACAGGCACTCATTTGGATGGACTTCTCCTACTCGACCTATCGACTCTGAAAAAAGTAAAATGAGCGTACAAACTAGAATTGCAGAGTATTTTCTACCAGACTGCAACCTTGAGGTTTTGTTCTGAAAAATCAAAAGAAGAATCAGAAGAAACGATGTGAAAAAATTAAGGACGACCCAACCAGGTACTTCTACCATTCTATACCTCTACCATATAATAATGGTCACGTTCTCCCATTGTTGAGCTAATTTTACCATCATATATTTACCAAATTGTGTCCTGTCCCGTAGGTCCCACAGCTTTTTCAATTCTTCAGGGTTGTGTGCCTTGGGCAATCATGCCAAGGTAGTGATGATCTAACTATAGAAAAAGAGACGGTATAAACCCGTCTCTAGAAATTCTGACTTGTATTAAAATTAGATGTCAAGCTTTGTTGTGCCACCGAGGAAGGTTGGAAGAGATTTTCCTGAACGCTTCCACTGAGAATATTCTGCAGTAGCTGCAAACATAACATCACCTGATGAATTGAGGGCTGTCTCTACAGAATCCTGAACAACTCCGATGATAAAGCCTACGGCTACGACCTGCATAGCAACATCTGCATTTACTCCAAAAAGTGAACAAGCCATTGGAATTAATAGAAGTGAACCACCGGCAACACCTGATGCACCACATGCACCAAGGGTAGCAATAAATGCAAGGATTAAAGCTGTGATAAAACTAACATGAATTCCAACTGTGTTAGCAGCTGCAAGTGACATAACAGCAATTGTAATAGCAGCACCATCCATATTGATTGTTGCTCCTAAAGGAATTGAAACTGCATACATCTCTCTATCCATGCCAAGCTTTTCACAAAGTTCCATGTTAACTGGAATATTGGCAGCAGAACTTCTTGTGAAGAATGCTGTAAGACCTGATTCCTTAAGACATCTGAAAACAAGTGGATATGGATTTGTTCTAAGTACAATAGCTGCAAGTAATGGATCTACAATAAGCGCAACAGCAAGCATACATCCTACTAAAAGTGCAAGAAGCTTTCCATAATCTGTAAAGATTGAAAGACCATTTGTTGAAACATTTTCATAAACAAGACCCATAATTCCAAATGGAGCAAGGTTGATTATCCATTTTACTGCAAGAGAAGCCATATTAGAAAAATCATTAAGAACCTTCTTTGTTGTATCGCTTGCAATCTTCTTTGCTGCAAGTCCCATAACGACAGCCCAGAAAAGAATACCTATATATCTACCTTCTACAAGAGCACCAACTGGGTTTGCAACCATGTTTAAAAGTAAGTTTGAAAGGACCTCTCCTACACCTGTAGGTACAACGTCTGCTTCTGCTGCCTTGCTAAGAACAAGTGTCTGTGGAAAAGCAAAGCTTCCTATAACAGCAACTACAGAAGCCAAAAGTGTACTTGCCATGTATAGAGCAATAACTGTAACGAATCTTCTGTCTAGCTTGTCATTTCCCTGTGCAAGAGATGAAAGTACAAGTACAAATACAAGTACTGGTGCAACCGCCTTTAGAGCTCCAACAAAAATACTTCCCAAAAGTGCAACTGGACTGAGATTGCTAAATGCAACTCCAAGAATTGCTCCAATCACCAAACCACAAATAATTCTGATAATCAGACTTACACTCATGTACGCTTTTACTAATTTCATATAAATCTCCATTCCGCGGAAAAGCCGCGGCACAAATAGTGATGAAAGT
>CAMJBT010000073.1 GCA_946403965.1 uncultured Pseudobutyrivibrio sp.
TTATCAATCTTCGCTTTGTTGTTGCCCTCAGCAGCAACTCGTTTATATTATCACGATGCTTGCTAGTTGTCAACAACTTTTTTAGTTATTTTTCAAGCTTTTCAAAATTTCAAAATTGTATAAACAATTTATCATTTCTTTATTACTTGTCAGCACCTCGTTCCCTCAGTGCTCGATTATAATATCACCTTGAATCCGCAGTGTCAACAGAATTTCTGTGATTTTTTAAAGTTAATCTTTTCATGCCAGAATTTATAAATTGTGCGAATTGCACTAATTATTTTGGCAATTCATTCTTACATTTCAAAATATAGCATTATATTCATGCCCACTATCGAGATATAGCGTCTACTGCTTCTTTGACATTTGAAACTCCAATTACCTCTATATCTTTTACCCCAGTTGTAATAGATAAATTTGATGCTGGAATAATAGCCCTCTTAAATCCAAGTTTTTTTGCTTCATTCACCCTTTGTTCAGCCATTGCAACTGATCTAACTTCTCCAGATAATCCAATCTCACCAAATACTACTGTATCAGCATTAACAGCTATATCTTTCTCACTAGAATAAATTGCCAAAGCAATTGCTAAATCTATAGCAGGTTCATTTATCCTCATCCCTCCGGCAATATTCACATATATATCTGAACGGCCTAAAAATATTCCACAAGATTTATTTGCCCGAGCATCTCTCATTCTCTCAAGAACCGCTACAAGAAGATTCACCCTATTGTAATCACATCCCGTTGCCATTCTTCGAGGTATTTCAAATGCAGTCTTGCTAACAAGAGATTGTATCTCAACAAGAATTGGACGTGTACCTTCCATTGAACAGGTAACAATCGAACCTGTAGCATTCTCTGGACGTCCATCCAGCATAACAGCAGACGGATTCTTCACCTCGTTAAGTCCAGTATCTCGCATTTCAAAAACACCTATTTCATTTGTGGAACCAAATCTATTTTTAACACCACGAAGGATTCTATAGGACGCATGTCTATCTCCTTCGAAATATAAAACTGTATCTACCATATGCTCAAGAACACGAGGACCAGCTACCGTTCCCTCTTTTGTAACATGACCAACAATAAATACCGCTATTCCTTGGACCTTTGCAATCTCCATTAAAACACTTGTAGATTCTCGAACCTGAGAAACCGACCCTGGGGCCGAACCAACTGATTCATTGTACATAGTCTGAATAGAGTCTATGATTAATACAGTCGGCTTTTCTCTTTCAACAACCGACTTTATTGTATCTAAATTTGTATCGCACAATAAATCCAGCTTGTCATTGAATGCACCTATTCTATCAGCTCGAATTTTAATTTGTTGAAGAGACTCTTCTCCCGATACATACATTACGCTTATATTCGACAAGCATAGCTGTCTACATGTCTGAAGTAATAATGTAGATTTTCCGATTCCAGGATCTCCTCCAACTAAAATCATAGAGCCTGGCACAATTCCTCCACCAAGAACTCTATCAAACTCTTCTATATTTGTTGATATTCTATGTTCATTTGATGCTGTTACGTTTATTAGCTTGGTAGGCTTCACATCAGAAATCTTCCCGCGAGCCTTTACTGTAGTTTTATCAACTATCTCTTCAACCAGCGAATTCCATGCTCCACACGCTGGGCACTGGCCTGACCATTTTGAAGTTTCATTTCCACATTCTTGACAGAAAAATACTGATACGTTTTTCTTTGCCATTTCTTTCTCCTTATAGAAAAATCTTCCCATTTTATAATGGGAAGATTTATTAAACACAAAAACAATTATTAAATTCTTTTAACCTGTACTTCTACAGCAACTCCTGGATCCAACTCGACCGAAAGATTAAGTTTACCGCCAAGATTTGTCTTCATCTGTCCGGCATTTGCTCCACCAACTGTGATAGCATATTCTGCCTCTGGTTCAAGTTCCAATGTAATCATTGCATCTTCCTTACCTTCAACAGAAAAAGAAACAGAATCAGGTGAACAAGTAAATTTTTCTACCGCCGTACCTGGAACAGATTCATAAACAAACATTCCATTACGTTCCAGCTTTGTGATGTCTGAGAAAGTCTTTACCTTGTACAAATCCCCATCGTGCTTGTAGTCCTCAAGTTTCTTCTTATCAGCCAATGTGTAGTCACCAAAGCTGATGGTTCCGTCTGCTTCGCTGCGAATTAACTCGCTAATTACAGCCATCCCTTATTCCTCCTATGTACTGCTAAATGCAGTTTGTCAAAACGACTATGTTGTCTATTAATTATAACAAAGGAATATTGTTTTAACAATAAATGGCATAAATAAAATTAGCATTTTTCAAAAACTACAGCATCAGACTTTATCTTTGCTTTGACAGAATCGGATGTTTTTATTTTTCCTGCCAATATTTCTTCTGCCATAACATCTTCAAGGGCTGTCTGAATTTTTCTACGTATAGGTCGAGCACCATACTTGTGATCGTATGCTTTTTCAACAATCCATGTTTTAACCGATGCCGGAATAGATACAGTGATATCCATCTGCTCTTTGCATCTATCAGCAAATTGCTTAACCTGCAAGCCAGCAATCTGTTTCATATCGTCTTTGTTAAGTGCACGGAATACAATAGTCTCATCAATTCGATTTAAGAATTCAGGTTTGAAGATACGCTTAACTTCTTCCATAACTCCATTCTTCATGAATTCATAATCCTTGCTAGCATCTTCCTTAGAGGCAAAACCAAGCTTCTTAGGTTCGATAATAGCCTGAGCCCCTGCATTTGATGTCATGATGATGATAGTATTTTTAAAATCCACCTTTCGTCCTTGGGAATCAGTAACATGTCCATCATCCAAAATCTGAAGAAGTACATTAAACACATCAGGATGTGCCTTTTCTATCTCATCAAAAAGAATTACAGAATATGGATTTCTTCTAACCTTTTCTGAAAGCTGGCCTCCCTCATCATACCCAACATATCCAGGAGGCGAACCTATCATTTTAGACACAGAGTGCTTTTCCATATACTCACTCATATCAACTCTAATCATAGAACTTTCTGTGCCAAACACAGCTTCAGCTAACGCCTTTGAAATCTCAGTTTTACCAACACCAGTAGGCCCCAAGAACAAAAATGATCCAATTGGTCTTCCTTTTTCTTTTAAGCCTACACGACCTCTTCTAACCGCTCTTGCAACCGCAGAAACTGCTTCCTCCTGACCAATTACACGTTTGTGTAAGATGGACTCAATTTTTCTCAGGCGAACTGACTCTTGTTCTGTAAGCTTTGCAACTGGAATCTTTGTCCAAAGTGCGACAACATTAGCTACATCATTTTCTGTAAGGATAGCTGGTTTGCTCTTGCGCTTACGATTTAATTTCTTCTCTTCAGCTTCACGCTCTAATACAAGCTCATCCTTTTCTTTTTTTATTGAGCTAGCAAGCGCAATATCTCCAGCAACAATTGCATCTTCCATTTCCTGAGCAAGTTCATCTATTTTGTTAAGCAAATCATCATCTTTTGTATTTTTCTTGACAAAACTAAGCTTCAAAGAAGCAGCAGCCTCATCCATAAGATCAATAGCTTTATCTGGTAAAAATCTATCAGCAATATATCTCTCAGAAAGAGTAACACACGCTACAATTGCCTCATCAGGAATTGTAACCCCATGATGTTCTTCATATAAATTACGTACACCCTTAAGGATTTCGATTGTTTCTTCTGCCGAAGGTTCTTCCACCATAACCGGTTGAAAACGACGCTCTAAAGCAGCATCTTTCTCTACGTATTTACGATATTCAGTAATAGTGGTAGCACCAAGGATCTGAATCTCGCCACGTGCCATAGCTGGCTTTAAAATGTTTGATGCATCAATAGCACCCTCTGCACCACCGGCGCCAATAAGTGTATGTATCTCATCGATAAAAAGAAGTATATTCCCTTCTTCAACAACCTCGGCAATTACTTTTTTAATTCTTTCTTCAAATTCACCACGGTATTTTGAACCTGCAACCATACCCGATAAATCCAGCGACAAGACCCTTATATCTCTAACTGAATCAGGTACATTTCCCTCAACAATACGCTGGGCCAAGCCCTCAACGATGGCGGTCTTACCAACACCTGGTTCACCAATAAGACATGGATTATTTTTTCCACGTCTTGATAAGATTTGAATTACTCTCTGGATTTCAGAATCACGCCCTACAATCGGATCTAATTCGCCTTCTGCAGCCATTTCAGTCAAATCTCTTGAAAATTGTTCTAGATAAGAAGTCTCGTTGCGACGACGACCATTGGTCATAGCTTGCATCTCTTCTTTATAGACTGCGCCTTCAGCACCCATTCCCGCAACAAGCTCAGAAAAAAGTTTGTGAGGGTTTACGTCTAAGGAATTTAAAAGTCGAGCTCCTGAACAATCCTGCATACGTATCATTGCAAGAAGTAAATGCTCTGTTCCAATAGTTTTTGAATTACATTTATCTGCCTCTTCTGCGGCATGCTCTAATAATTGCTCCATTTTAGGAGTATATCCATCTCTATCCTGAAGAGCCACATCACCACCTGGTGAAATAAGTTCTTCTACTAGTTTAAGAAGAGCCTCTTTGCTAACTCCATTTGAGTCCAAAACCTTGGCAGCAAGAGAGTTTTCCTGTTCAATAATAGAAATCAAGAGATGCTCTGTTCCAACATAACTATGCTGCAAAGACTTCGACAGTCTGGATGCACCTGAAATAGCTCGTTTGGCCTGTTTTGAATATTCCATCCTCTTCTCCTTTTATAGATCATTAAGATCCATCATATTTAAGCTCGAATTTCTACGAGCATCATAGTTCGAAATTGTTTCAGCTGGGGAGATTGAAGGTTCCTCATCAAATTCTTCTTCATAATCCTCTTCGTAGTCTCCGTCCTCATAGTACTCCTCATCAGAGTCTTCATATTCTTCGTCTTCGTAGTCCTCTTCCTCAGGCTCGTCATTTTCCTTACGCTTTAAAGGATTACCAAAGACAATTGAACGTGGCAGCTTCTTAGCTGACTTTTTTGGAGCCTTTGCAAAAACATCACCATCAAAATCATCGTCATCTTTGTCTCTAGACTTAACAAGTGAATTGATAATAACAAATACAAGAAGAACACAAAGTACAATAAGGCCCATTATCACTTTACGATAGGTGTCAAGCTTACTAAGGTAAACTTCTGAATTATCATTTGCAACTCCTGAACCAGTTTCTGTATCTGATGAACCTGTACCTATTGCATTAACAAGACTTTCATCCACTCTAGAAACCGTGTTGTTTGCACTATCAAAAACAAACCAACCGGTAGTCCCTGCTTTGTTTGTACCATATAAATAGTAGAACTCTCCACCATCAAGTGTATAGGCAGATGTGCTACCGCCTGTAACATCAAGTGAAATATTCTGGAAGGCTGAAGATAATGCCTCTCCAGCATCTGAAATCATAATCACATCATTAGAAGCGGTAAGCATTAAAAACTGAGAAACTGTACCTTCTTCTGCATTATACGAATAGAATACACCTGAGCCAGAAGTATTATCGGCCGGCTTCAGATATAAAAGTGTGACATTCCCGCTAACAGGTTCGCTATAAGTACTTGAACCAATAGTAATAGTCTTCTTTTCAAACCCAGCAGGCATCTCCGAATCTGAGTATCGTTCTGATACAACATATGCAACACCATTTATATCGAACCCACCATTAGCATTGAGTGTACCTACTGCACCTGATGTTGGAGCCGCCGCTGTTGGAGCTTCCTCAGCTGGTTCTTCTGCAGGTGCTTCAGCAGGAGTTTCTTCAGCCTGAGCTGCTGGAGCCTCCTCTACTGTGGTTTGCGCTGCTGCATCCGATGAACCGCCACCAATAGTGATATTGGTGCTGCTGCCTGAACAAGTTGTAGAAGAAACAATAACTGACGCTGTTCCTGCACTACCTGCTGAAAAAACCACATCTCCAGCCTTGCCAGTGAATGTAATAAAATTGCCAGATGCTGTGTAGTCTTTGCCAGTACAACTAATAAAATTAAGCATACTTGCAGTATATTTGACAGTGATTGTACCAGACTCCGAAGCTGTAACAGACACAGTCACCTTATCGCCCACGGCAGGTGACTCTTTTGATACCGCAATCATAGTGGTACCCTGTGCAAGTGCAACAATATTCATTGTAAATATGCAAAGTGCTAACGCAATAATATTTAAAGTTCTTTTAAACGCTTTATTCATAACAATTACCTTCCATTTCCCGTGACGGGTGATAACACAAGAATTTGCTATCAAGCCCAAACTATCACACTATATATAGATAATTTAATTATAGATAAAGGTCTATTTATAGTCAACAATTTCGGCAAAGTAATACAAGCCATATTCCCCCTGAAAGCCCTGAATATGAGCCAAGAATTTTGGTAAGATTTGCTCCGATATCAATGTTAAAAGCAAACAGGATAAAAAACAGAATTCCCATAGCAAACAATAAGGCTAACACTCCAAAAGAAAGAATTAATTCCTTATCAAGTTTATTGTTTTTCATTTTGACATCTCCTCTCATCTAAAGAAATTTAAATGTAGATATACAGTACTTTCTTATGTTGTGAGAGAAGTATAATACTTTTCAATGTACATATTTATGGACTTTAGAAGGATAAGATGTTATAGATGTTATCTTCAGAAATGCGGAGTGCCAACAGCACCTTATTCGATACCTTAAATAAACTACTAGGCGGAGCATAAGCCCCGCCTAGTAGAGATACTGGTTCCTCATTAATAATGGATTTATCTTTATAATTCTCGGGATACCCAAAAACTTTAGTATCTCGTAGAGTCTTTGCCTTGTTATACGTAAGTCCCATCCTCAAAATCCAAAGGTTGAATAAAGGAAACAATATAAACATCTTTACTGCCAGGATTTTCCATAAAGTAATCCTCAATTGCAACACGATGCTGTTCACCTTTTTCATCAACCTGATTTACAATACGAAGAACTCTCTTATCTCCTCTTGCATACGCTTCCAGAAGATGACCACGATTAAATGCTTCTTCAACTTCAGCTCTAGACTCTGGAACAGTCACATTGATAAGGCTTCTAAGACAGTCATCATATGTTCCAGTCTCCGGGATAACTGTGTTTAAAAAGTTTTCCCTTCTCATTAATGTGTAAGAATTTTTGCTAATATTTGCAAACTTTATAATAGGAAATTTCTTGTAAACAGATTCTATAAGAACTCGAACTTGTTCGAATGCTGCCGCATTATTTTCAAAGGGATCAATTGTACTAACTTCAACAGGTGCTTCCTCTAGGCACATAGTAAGAAAGTCATCTTTTGGAACAGGCTTAGAAAATAAAAAACCCTGAATATAATCACAATCACATGTATTTATAAACTGAAGCTGTTCTTGCGTCTCCACACCTTCAACTACCGTGATAAGTTTTAATCTATGTGCAAAATAAAACACTGACTCTAAGGTCATTCTGCCTCTTTCTGTAAGGCAATTATCATTTAAAAACGATCTATCAATTTTTAAAATACGCGCAGGAACATCTTTTACAAAAGATAACGATGACATGCCAGAACCAAAATCATCAATAGAAACCGTGTAGCCAGCCGCTTCAATTGAATTGACCCAATTTATAACATCTTGCTTGTCTGTTACCACATCTGATTCGGTAATCTCTACTCCAAAAAAGCTTTTGTCAATATTGTATGAGGAAATAAGCTTATTTAATCTGGCAACAAATTCCTTATCAGAAGCATGTTCTCTACCAAAATTCACGCTAATACGAACGGCCTTATCTCCAAGTTTTTTGATTGTTTTGCAGGTTTCCTCTGCAATAAACCAGTCTACAAGAGAAAGTTGTCCATTTTCTTCTAAAACAGGTATAAAATCCTTCGGGAATACAACATTACCATCATTTTTTACCCATCTAACCAATGCTTCAGCTCCACCAATCACACCCTGTTTAGCATTATATTGTGGCTGATAATAAGCTTGTAACTCTCCAGCTTCCATTGCTGCAACGATTTCATTTAATAAATACTTTTTTTCCATATTTTCCTCATTTGTTATAGAAAACGTGCTGGTTACAATTTTATAAAACAATATCACCTTTTATTAATAAAAACAATTAGTAAAAAATAATAAATAAAAAGACTTCTTTTGATATCAGCTTTACTAAAAGCCACAAAAGAAGTCATTTTTACTGTTGTTTTAAACTATTAATTTATTTTATTCGTTCATAATGTTGTCGGCCATTAATCTAAAATAAATGCCTCTTCCAGCTGCCAATGAAACAAAACCTGCTAGAAGTGCCACAACAATACTTGGAATATCTATTTTGCTGAATATTAAAAATCCCACGCCAGCCTTAAGAAGCGATGTGAACGTAGCAGTCAAAGTAGCCACAAAGAATGGGTATAACAAAAACTTGTACCATACGCCAAAGAACATCCCCAGACGATTTAATGGTCTTTTTGATTTGTTCACAGAAGTTCTCCATGCCCTTATAAGAAAAATCAACTGTTCAAACTCATCCGCTGTATTCTCAGCGGATAAACTCTTTTTCAATAAATCTATTGGTGCATTAGGAACCAGCTCCGGTCTAGCATTAAAAGACAAAATAGCTTCCTGAAAAAGAAGTAGCTTATCTTCTGCCTTAAGATTATCAGTTCCATTATTGTATGTGTCTAGCAGTGTATCTATGAAAACTCTCTGATTATATGAAAGCTTCATTTTTAAACGAGCCAGATTGTTTGGGTCTGCCATAAAACGGCTGTATTCTTTATCTATTGTCTCTCTTGTTTTATCACTAATTTGTATGTTCATGCCTAGAATTCTAATACAATCTGGTTGAAAACTCAATTATCAAAAAAAATTATTGCTCAAACTGTTTTGCAACAAGTTCCAGATTGTCTCGTATTTTAAGATGTTGAGGACAAATGTGTTCACATTTACCACATTTGATACAATCACTAGCCTTACCAAATACCTGTGTTAATCTATTGTAATAGCCGCCATGATTACTCCAATCTTTGCCTTTATATTCCTGCTTTTCTGCATTATAAAGTGCAAAATACTTTGGAATAGGAATATTCTTTGGACAACCGTCAACACAATATGCACAAGCTGTGCATGGAATGGCAATATTGGAATTAATAATATCTGTAGCCTTGGTGATAATAGCCTGCTCTTCTTCTGTTAAAGGCTTAAAATCTTTCATATAGCTGACATTGTCCTTAATCATTTCCATGGTGCCCATGCCTGAAAGGACAATTTTTACCTGAGGCAGGCTAGCAACATATCTAATAGCCCATGACGCAACAGACATATCAGGATGGTAATCTTTGAAAAGCTTTTCCACATCCTCTGTGACGTTTGCAAGGGTACCGCCCTTTACTGGCTCCATAACAATAACAGGTTTTCCATGCTTCACGCATACTTCATAACACTTTCTTGATTGTATTCCTTCATTTTCCCAATCAAGATAATTAATCTGAAGTTGAACGAATTCCATCTCAGGATGCTCTGTAAGAATTCTATCTAGCAAATCAGCATTATCATGATAAGAAAATCCCATATGCTTGATAAGACCAGCTTCTTTTTTCTTTGCAATCCAATCAAAGCTATGAAACTTTGTATATTTTTTGTAATGATCCTCGCCTACATCATGAAGAAGGTAATAATCAAAGTAAGTCACTCCAGTCTTTTTCAACTGTTCATTGAAGATTTCATCCATCCCCTCTTCCGTATTAAAGAACCCTCCATGAAGTTTGTCCGCAAGAGTAAATTTATCCCTTGGATATCGGTCTACAAGAGCTTCTTTTGTGGCATTTTCAGACTTGAAGCCACAATACATCCATGCAGTATCAAAATATGTAAAACCCTGATCTATAAAGAAATCAACCATCTTCTTCATAGTTTCAATATCAATAGAATCTTCTCTATTAGGGTCCAATCTTGGAAGTCTCATGAGACCAAAGCCGAGTTTTTTTGTGTTCTCTCCAAATATATTTTCCATTGTCCTTCTCCTTTTCAATTGTGCAAAATCTATTTATATAAATAATACAACATCAGATAGATAGTTAGTCAATGGAAACTATAGGTTCTTGTGGGCTTTTTCTTAAGTGGCCCAGAAGAAGTCAATGTTTTTGATTTTTCTCAGACTAATTAACATCGAAGTAGTCTGGCTCATCCTCCATAATAATAGCTGCAATAATGTATGCAATAATGCCTGAACCACCAGCTAATGTAAATAAAACCCAGCATAATCTGATTACAGTTGGATCCATATCGAAATAATCAGCAATGCCACTGCATACCCCCATTAGTTTCCTATCTCTAGTGCTTTTATAAAGTCTTTTTTTCATGGTTAGGTTCCTTTCTGTGAAATAATAAACGATTACTTATTAATGGATGTTTCTTTAAGTATGCCACAATATCCCCCATCCATTGTAATGAAGCATTCTATTTTTATTAATTCTACCATTGAAAAAGCTGAATTCAAATATGCAAATTCTAAAGAAATGTAAAGTATTTCATGAACTTCCTGCTAATCAAACATGAATAATGCCAGATAATATGCTTTTAATATAAACTCTTATAAAAATCTAATAACTTGTGTAGAAAAGATATACTCGGGATGATAGAATAATGGAAAAAATAATTTCGAAGGATTACATATTATAATGAAAGAAGCATATTTTGCCGGAGGATGTTTTTGGTGCGTTACACCAATTTATAAGCTATATGGGGTAGATAAGGTGATTTGCGGCTATGCCGGAGGTGATGAAGAAAATCCCACATATGAACAAGTAAAAAGCCAGACCACCGGCCACAGAGAAACTATAAAACTCGAGTATGAATCTGAAAAGGTAACATACGATAAATTACTTGATATTTATTTTGCAAATGTGGATCCATTTGATTCAGAGGGCCAGTTCATAGACAAAGGATTTTCTTACACTCTTGCTATTTTCTATAAATCAGATGAAGAAAGAGCTCTAGCTGCTGCTAAAATTGCAGCTTTAGAATCAGAATCTAAAAAGAAAGCTTACGTAGAGCTTCTTCCATATAAAAACTTTTATGAAGCTGAAGAATATCATCAAGATTACTATTTAAAAAATCCAGAAGCATTCGAACAGGAACTGATTGACTCTGGAAGAAAAAAGAAATAGGACATGGCACCTTATTGATTAACCTATAGCTTCAATAAATCTCTCTGACTGAAATGGTACCAAGCTGACATGACCAGCATTTTCAAACTTCTTAAACATAGTGTTTGGAAATACCTTTCTGATATAATCTATATCTCACTTTCATAATACTACTTTCTGTTAGGTATAGCTAACCGTTTTTGAATTTAGATTCGATGGAAAGGCCCACAAGAAGTCATAAAAAACACAATGGCGGAGCCTTAGCTCCGCCAAATCACTACTATTCTACTACTTCACAAATAGCTATCTGTAATCGGTAAGAAATCGCATTTTTGCCTTGTCATTTTCGCTAGCAGGATAATTGTAGAGTGCATAGTGACGCAATTCATCCCGCTGATTTTTTCTCAATTCGTCAATGTATTCTTTGTCAATATTTTCAATTGTATTTTGTGTTTCTGCTGTATCAACGCTGCATTCGTCTCTTAATTCTGATTGCTGTTCAATTTTTCTTAACACCAACTCTTCATTAAGCTGATTAATCTGATGCTGCATACGCATCATATTAACTGCCATATTTTTCATTATCTTTAGAATATCCTCACGATTTTCCTGAATAAACTCTCCCATTATACCTTCTGTTACACGCAGAATCTGCGTCTCCGAAAAAGTGATAATAGTGTAAATAGCCGGTTGGCCTGTCAATATTCCAAACTCACCAAAGCAAGTTTCAGGTCCAAGGATTCCAATTAAAACTTCATTTTCTGTACCATAGCCAGTATACATTTCAACATGACCCGAAATAATCTTGTACATATCAAGATTAACTTCACCTTCCTGAAGAATCACCGTACCTGCTGGTATTTCATATATTTTATTCCTATTCTTCACACTTTGACCATCAAAAAGACTACCCATAGCTATGGTTCTCCTTTAGCATATTGGACAGAAATGAATCATCGGTAACTACCAAGATATATCAGGCTCTAGCTCTTTTACTATACGTTTTGCCTCTTTAGAAAGTAATTTCTCTTTGTATGCCAGATAGTCTTCTACATCACTAGTTTCAATTTTCCCTTCACGAAGTGCAGTTCTAAGTGAGACATAAATATCCAAGTACTCCTCTGCTGCCTGCTTATCATCTTTTGTCAATAACACATCACCCATAGTTTTTACCCCCATGGGAAGATATTAGCAAATAGGTGTGAAATAATAGTTAAGACATTATGACTAAAATTAACTTCGGCCTCTATTCCAGATAAAAGCCACTCTGGTGTAACTATTCTATTTCACTAGGGTAGAATAATATTCCTTAAATAAATCTTTTCGAAGATTTTCATTTTCTTTTTTCATAATGGCCTCTGCTTCATTTTCTCGGCCAGATGCTTTTAACCATGAATATAAATCGATAAGATTTTCTTCTCCCTCGATTTTACCCTCGATTTTGCCCTCGATTTTACCCTCGATTTTGCCCTCGATTTTGCCTTTTCCTCTTGCTTCAGCCATAGAACTTTCCCATGCATAGCACATATTCGTGTTCTCCTCTAATTCATTTACTGGTATTGCACACTTTGTATAAAAATTTATAGCCCTAACTATATCATTATTTACTTCTGAAAATCTTTCTGGATTATTCGCAATAAGTCTATCATTTTTTCTCATACCAGACAAAAATTCTGCATTACCAATAATCGTAGTCTTTTTATTACCAGAGGCATGCTTGTAATGATTAGAAATAGACTCAACCTGCTTTGTCAGCCTATATTTTACTCCAGAAAAATAGGTCCGCGTCCGACTCATGATTTTCCTCGGAAATCATGAAATTAGTTTCTTTGAGCTGAAGATATTCTGGAAAGTTGACGGATTGAGAATAAAACATCTCATGACAATGGCGTGCTGAAATTTTAACTAAACCACATATTTATGCACAGCTTTTCAAAGTAATGATTGGGATGGTAAAATGAAGATACATTCAAGCTATGACTTAAACATACTTGAAATATATTTGACTTCTCGCGGGCCACTTAAGGAAAAGCCCGCAAGAACCTGGCTTTGCAGTATTGGTGACTACTGCCAGCGTAAAGATACGGCAACCAAAAAGTTTATAGGGGGGGCATTGATTGTATTATGACAATATGGGAATGGATTAAAATAATATTTGCTCTTGTATTTTTTGTTAGTGGGATTACCTGGGTAATCTACAACTTTTTAAAAGGGCGTAGATTAGGAATTGAAGCACTATGTCAGTTAGATACAACTTTCACTGTGACTTGTACAGTATGTGATAATACCTACGAAGTGGCACCGAGAGATTTTTTGAGAATTTCAAACTTTAAGATTCAAAAAAGCAAGTATGTAAAAAAAGGATTTGTCGACAGCGAATATGCTATCTCACTACAGAGATATTGCCCTTGCCCTTATTGCAAAAGAGATGAACTTGCAAAGTTTAACGACGTGGATAAAGTCCAAGAATTGGACAAGACTGTGGCAATGCCTATTATGATGAAGTATGCGGCCATAGGGTTGTTGCCTCCAATTATTATTGGATCCATTATAATGAAGTTTTAGA
>CAMJBT010000074.1 GCA_946403965.1 uncultured Pseudobutyrivibrio sp.
TTCTACAGGTGTAGAATTTAATAGTGCATAGTAGAAGTTAAAAAAGCAATCTACCAACTACATTTTTTTGTGCATAATTATCATCGAAAATCGAACAAAGTTTCTGTATTATTTATAACATGTCCTAGCAAAATGATGTGATTTTACTAGAGTTTTATAGATAGAATGGAGTATAAGTTATTGGAAAATATGGATGCTAAAGCGGTATTAAAAGCATACTATGGATATGATTCCTTCAAACCAGGGCAGGAGCATATCATCGAAGCCATTTTGCAGGGGCAGGATGTACTGGCGATAATGCCTACAGGTGCCGGAAAGTCGGTATGCTATCAGGTGCCCGCCATGCTATTATCAGGCATTACTATAGTTATTTCACCCCTTATTTCATTGATGCAGGACCAAGTGAGTGCACTAAATGATATTGGAATTCAGGCAGGATATATTAATTCTGCACTGACCGATTCACAGATTAGACAGGTCTATGCCAAAGCCATAGATGGACTTCATAAAATCATCTATGTTGCACCTGAAAGATTAGAAAGCTACGACTTCACAGAATTTGTTAACAAGATAGATATTTCAATGATAACCATAGATGAAGCCCATTGTATCTCTCAGTGGGGTCAGGATTTCAGACCTAGCTATCTTAAAATTGTTGATTTCATAGACTCTCTTGGCAAAAGGCCAATCGTTAGTGCCTTTACGGCAACAGCCACTAAAGAAGTTAAAAATGACATTTCATGTGTTCTTAAATTGCAGTCTCCAAAGATTGTAACTACAGGATTTGATCGTGAAAACCTATATTTTGATGTTAAGGTTATTAAAAAGAAGAATGACTATATTCTTGATTACATAAACAAACATTCGGAGGAAAGCGGCATTATATATTGCACTACCAGGAAAAATGTTGATGCTGTATATGAAATGCTTGTAAATCAGGGCATACCTGCCGCCAGGTATCATGCAGGTATGAGCAACGAAGACAGAAAAACCAGTCAAAACGATTTCATATATGATAAAAGTCCGGTGATTGTTGCAACCAATGCTTTTGGAATGGGTATAGATAAATCAAATGTCAGATTTGTCATTCACTACAATATGCCTCAGAGCATGGAGAACTATTATCAGGAGGCGGGCCGTGCCGGACGAGACGGAGAACCGTCCCAGTGCATATTATTATTTTCAAATCAGGATGTGATAATCAACAGATTTTTACTTGAGAAAAAAGAAAATCTCGAGGTTTCACAGGAAGATGCCGAACTGATAATGCAGCGTGATATGCGAAGACTGCAGCTTATGGAAGGCTATTGCAAAACATCTTCCTGCCTGCGCAATTATATCCTTGAATACTTTGGTGAAAAGAAATCTGAGCCCTGCGATAATTGCGGAAACTGTCACAGAGAATTTACAGAAATAGACATGACAGAGGAAGCAAAACAGGTCATTAATTGTGTCTATGAAACTAGAGGCAGATATGGATTAAATATCGTATTAGGCACTTTGCTAGGAGCCAATAGAGCCAGACTAAAAGAACTAGGTGTGACGGATTACAAAACATATGGCGCTTTAAACAGCCATTCTGAAGCAGAGCTACGCTTGCTGGCAAATCAGCTTATTTCCGATGGTTATTTAATCCAGACCGCAGAAAGATATAGTGTAATTCGTATGGGAGATATTACGCCACTCAAAAATCCTCAAACTCGTATAATAGTCAAAACCTATAAGGATAGAGAACTAGAATCAAAAAAATCAAGCCGTAGTAGAAAAGGCACAGATTCTCTCACCAAAGCAGGCTTTGAATTGTTTGAAATATTACGTAATCTGCGCTTAACCATTGCTAGAGAAGAGGGGATGCCACCATATATCATTTTTGGTGATAAGAGCCTAATTGATATGAGTGCAAAAGTACCTCAAGACAAAGCATCCATGCTAAATGTATCTGGAGTAGGTGAGGCAAAATATGAAAAATATGGAATTCGTTTTATAGATGCAATTTCAGCTTTTATGAATGAACATCCTGATGAAGTCACTAGCATTATGGATGAAAATGATGACATAGACACTACAAATTTAAGCAAAAGAGAGCGCAAACCCAAAAAAGTTCCATTTTATCTTAATCCAGAAGACGTAAACAATTTCAAATACAACGATTTATATCTTGCCACTGAAATCAAAGAAGAACTAAATAGAATTACCACCGGTGAAAATGTAAAGCAAATATATGGCACAGATATTTTCAGATTTTTAGCTCAGGCTGGCTACGTTGAAGAACAGAAAATAGACGGTAGAATATACCAGACTCAGACGAAGCTTGGCATTGAAAGAGGCATAGTTACCACAGAAAAAATCAGTAAGAACGGAAATCCCTATAATGTTCTTTTGTATCCAAAGGCTATACAAAAGGAGATTGTGGAGCATTATGCAACGAAGCTTGAAATAAACAATTAATAATATTTAAGTAAAGTGAACCTTAAGTCATTTGACCAGGGTTCACTTTATTTATGTCGATTCTTATTCTTGACATTCCAATATCAAATCCTTATACTCCCATATATTTTTGAAAAAACAAATACGATTAACCGTATGGTTAATCAAAAGAGGAGGATTAATGGAACTAAAAGTATTGAAAGCTACTATTACAAAGGAGTTTCAAGTAAGGCTTAGAGCATATCCCGTTAGCTTTATGGTGGGATGCATTCTTACATCCTTTTATACCACCTTTGGAGCATGGTTGATGTATCACTATTTTTTCAGAGGGCAGCTATCAGAAAGTTTTGGCAGTTTAACCGGAACCAGAGATTATATGAGTTATGCTATCGTGGGAAGTCTTATGTATTTATTTGTGGTGCGAACCTGTCTCAACGTAAGCAGAACCTTAATGACAGAACTGTGGGAGGGAACGTTAGAAAGTCTGATGCTTGCACCGTTTAGGAGAGTGTCCTATTTTCTGGGAAATATGTTACTTCAAACAATAACCACCTTTGGGGAAACGTCTATTGCAGCACTTATAGGAGTATTATTTGGACTTAGGATACATGATTTCAACCCAGTAGGATTTATTATTGCAGTGTTGCTGTCTCTATATTGTTTCTTTGGAGTATCGTTAATCCTAGGATGTGTCATGCTCTATACCAGAAACACCTACATCACACAAAACACTCTATTTACAGCCATGTTTCTAGTGTGTGGAATCACATTTCCAAAAGAATACCTGCCAATGTGGCTTAGGGTATTAGGCAGCATAATACCAGTTACAGATTGTGTTTCGCTGATGCGAGCATCACTGCTTGGAGGTTTTCCTCAGGATCAGATGGTAAAGCTTGTTATTAGAGCATTTGTAATTGGAACAGCATATATAGCTTTGGGAATGCCTTTGATGAAAAAAGTGGAAATAATTGCATTAGAAAAGATGGAGGGGTAGGAAATGATAGAGGTAAAAAATTTAAAAAAAACATATGATGTAAAAAGAAGAGATGGTTTATTTAAATCCCATAGAGAAACTATAGAAGCTGTAAAGGATATTTCAATGAGAATAGATGCGGGACAAATAGTTGGACTGCTGGGTATAAATGGTGCGGGCAAAACTACAACCATAAAAATGCTGACAACACTTATAGAACCTACATCTGGAACCTATAGCTTTGATGGAATGGATGCAATAGTACATCCTGCCGAAGTGAAAAAGCAGATAAACATGATTGCCGGTGGAGAACGCATGATTTACTGGAGACTCTCAGCCTATGAAAATCTTTGGTATTACGGTCAGTTGTATGGTATAGATAATTCAGTTTTGAAACAAAGAATAGAAAATCTATTAAAGATGGTCGGCCTTCAAGACAAGGCAAATCTACCTGTTGAAACATTTTCAAAGGGTATGAAGCAAAGACTACAAATCGCCAGGGGACTAATCAATGATCCAAAATACATTTTCTTAGATGAGCCAACTATTGGACTGGATGCTGTAGTTACTAGGGAATTACATGATGAAATAAAGTCTCTGGCAAAAGTAAAAGAAAAGGGGATTTTGCTTACTTCTCATTATTTATCTGAGGTAGAGGAATTGTGCGATTACATTTACCTGGTCAATAATGGTGAGCTTATAGTAGAAGGAACTAAAAAAGATTTAACAGATTTTGTATTCCTGCGTAATCAGTACGTATTTTCCACAAAGGGCATGGACAAAAATGTTTATAATGGGCTGAAAAGGCATGTACGTAATGTGGATAATGATGCAGAAATATTATTTGAAAATGGAAAAGCAATGATTACATCAAATGTAGAACTTTCAACTATTCTCGCAGGATTTGCAATACAGGAAAGTCTTACAATTGTTGAACTTCATAAAATGGAACCGTCTCTTGAACAGGCGATGATTAAACTTTCAAAAGATATGAAAAAGGAGGCAGAGCGTGAAATACTTTATAAAAGTCTTGTGGGCTGAGGCAGTTAAGCAGCATCGCAACTATTTCAATAACTGGATGATTTATATTTCTTTATTTGTGTGGCCACTGCTTAGTTTTCTATCCGCATATTACAGTTATAGTTCCTTCAATGTGGACGGTACCTTGATTTCATATATAAATGGCAACAACATACTGGTATTCCTTATGCTGGGATACATGGCAATGAGTTTTTTCAGATCGGTGGTTCAATCGGCTTGGAATTTCTCTAGAGAAAGACAAAGTGGAACCTTGGAGTACATTTATTTATCTACAGCAAACAGGCTTGCAGTGTTAATGGGAAATGCTTTGTCATCTGTATTTGAAAGTTCAATAGTGATGTTGATTTTTGGATTGCTTATTGTATTTAGTAATAGAGCTTCAATTAACGTAAATACGATAAGCCTGTTAGTAGTAATATTCATTTTTATAATAATGGCGTTACTATGGGGGGTATTTTTAAATGCATGCTTTTTATATTCTAGAGATACTGATTTTTTGTTTACTATTTTAGAGGAGCCGATGGAGATATTCTCAGGGGTGAAAGTGCCTATAGTGATTTTCCCTGCATGGGCGAAAATAATTAGTTTTATTTTTCCTCTAACATATGCCCTAGAGGCCATACGCCAGGTGATGTTAAACGGCGCAAGTCTGCAAGCGGTGTCCACTATTCTGTTTGTATGTCTTGGAATAATAATGGTGCTTTTATTTGCAACATTGATTACAATAGTTGTTGTAGAAAAACACATGAGAAAGACAGGCAATGTAGTCCTGTTCTAATAGGCGTTATGAAGATTGGAATTTGTACAGATAGAATTGAAGATTCATATACTTATACTAAAAGTGGAGAGATATTTTTTTCTCCACTTTTTGAAATGTTTGCAGCCATGCATGTTATTTGCAATCCACTGCATCATACCGCAAGATTGCACTGGTGGGAGCGAGTGCGGATTTTATTGGATGAGCAGCTAATTGCAGATATAGTGGATCTGGCTGAATGTACAAATGAGTGGCTGGCTCCCATTGATTTTGTGTCTTTTGACACATATCCTACCAGAGATATGAATATAGAGGAAGCCCTGTTAACCCTGGAGGGCTATTCAATCAATACATGGAAAAAAGTGTTCAGTGAGAATGGCACAAACGTAACTCCTTCTCAAAAAAAGAAGATTATTGGTGTATCAAAAAGATTTTACGACTCTTATTTTTATCAGGAGATAATGATTCTAGAACCTCTTATGAATACGGCCTTAAAAAAGCTGTTAAAATCTTGGGAAACAGAGGGGATTGCAAAATCTATATCTGATATTCACGAGAGACTTAAAGTGGATGAGCATGAGATAATCTTTGTGAAAAACAAGGAATATCATTTTAAATATGATGATATAAAAAAGATATTTGTGACAGGCAGTGTATTTCTAAGCCCACACCTTATTATGGGTATGGATAATAATTCAGCTATACAAACGGTGAAGCATTTTTATGCAGAAGATGTGGACGCATGCCCGCCTGATGAACTGGTAAAGCTTTACAATGGACTTGCCGATGGAACTAGATTACAGATACTTAAGCTAATAAAACATAAGCCTGACACCACCCAAAGTCTAGCAAAAAGCCTTGGCATATCTGAAGCTGCGGTTTCAAAACAGCTAAAGGTTCTAAGCTTAGCTGGTCTTGTTACAAAACAAAGAAAGGGCAGCTTTATGTATTATTCGGTGGCAGAGCAGGCTCTTGATTTTTTGACATATCGGATATATGAATATTTGGTGTAATGAGTTGACGTATTATTTTTAGCATGGTATATTTCTTTAACAATTATAAAAGGTATTATGAAAGGTTTTTTATGCAAGAAAATATAGACATTGCTTCTATGAAAAGAAGCAAAATGATTAGCAATATAATGCTGGTTTTTGGTGTGATTATAGGTTCTACAGGCGTTGTTATCAGAAATAATGAGTCACCTTTAATAGGATATTTAATAATCATAGTTGGTTTTGGAATTGCATTCGTAGCAGGTCTAATTAACAGGAAATCAGATACATTGTTCAAGGAACAGGTTTTAATTCCAACTATCCGTAATATTTTTCCAAATTCGAATTTTTGGTTATCAGTTACAGATACTAGGGTGACAGAAGCTTATAAGGAAGTTGGATTGCTAAATCAGGCTTCTGGAGAAGATATATCAAATTATCTTGTAATAGATACTGGAGAGCACAGATTAGACGAATTTTCAGTAAATGCATATAATATGACTGCTGTTAAAGGTGTTCCAAAGAAAATGACTGTATTTGAGGGCACACAGCTATGCTATGATTATGGAACAAAAATAGATGGGATTGTACGTATCCTTTCCTCGTCAAAAGGAAACAAAACCTTCCTTACAAAACAGTGCGCGCTCACCCCGGAACAAATATATACTGGTAATCTTGAGTTTGACGAAAAATTTGAGGTGCTTGCATCGAGCCAGCATATCGGATTTTATGTACTTAATTCTACGGTTATAGAAAAACTTAACTTTTTTGTTGAGAAATACGGTGAGTTTGGACTAGCAATTACTCCTGGTGAGATTATGATGTCCTTCAAGGGGCAGGATAGATTCATTCACTTGCCAAAAAAGTCTTCCGATATTAATGAGCATATGTTTGATAATGCTCGAAAAGACTTGTTTGAAATAGTTGAAATGTTAAATGATATAGGTAATGCTATTTCAAAACATAAAGAAAAGGAAGATATTATATAGGTACACTTTGAGGATATATAAATAAATGTACAATTATGTAGATTATAATTCTATGAAGCGGTATAAACGGATCTCAAGACTTTTGATTGTTCTGGGAGTTATCGCATTAATAATATTTAATAACTCTATTTTTGAGATATTTATTGGTATGAGTATTTTAGGTGTGGCTGGATATTTTCAATGGAAATATGAAGATCAGTATAAAGACCAGATACTATTACCAGTTATTAGAAGTATTTTCCCAAATTCAAATTTTGAAATATCCTATTCCGATCCAATACTTACAGATTCATTTTATAGGGTTGGCATGATATATAAGGATGAAAAGGAGCTACTTTCAAATTATTTAACTATCGAAAATGGAGATAACACTTTAATCCACTTTACTTGTGAGGAATATAATACTAGTGGGGATTCAACGACAACCACGTATCTTGGAACTGAGATAAGTTACAATTATTCCACAAATATAGAAGGAGTAGTAAGAGTAATATCATCTAGGAAGAGTAAGCTTACAAAAACTGAGCGTACTTTCATTTCTGAGGACTGTCAATTGACTCCTGCTAAAATAGAAACCGGTGAGTTGGATTTCGATGAAAACTTCGAGGTATGTGCATCCAATGAACATTTAGGATTTTATGTATTAAATTCAGTTGTTATTGAAAAACTTAAAGCGTTTCGAGACAAGTATGGTGAATTTGGAATAGCTATTACTTGTGATAATTTGTATTTATCCTTCCCTGGTAAGGATAGATTTATAAAGATTCCCAGAAAGACTTCTGAAATTAATGAAAGTATGTTTTCTCATGCTCAAGAAGAAATACAGATATTGATACAGATGCTAAATGATATTGGTTATGCTATATCAAAGCATTCAGATAAAGAAATGATTTTTAAAGGATAGGAGAATTAAAATGATAATTGGACTGATAGTTTTGTTGTTAATTTTAGTGATAGTGATTTTGGGATTCATCAAGATTTCCAACAATCTAAAGAGACTTAATACCTCAGTGGAACAGGCCAAGGCTGACATAGAGATATATATGGTTAAAAGATATGATGTAATAATGAATTCCATGAATGTAGTTAAGGAGTTTATAAAACACGAAGACGAAGTATTTTCAAAGCTGACTCAGATTAGACAAGGAATGAATTTGGAAGAATTGGGACTGCAAGCTAGTATTCAAGAAGAGGCAGGTAGAGGTTTATTGGCATTAGGTGAGGCATATCCCGAGCTTAAGTCGCAGGCGGTATTTGTTCAACTCCAGACACAGTTGGAGGATCAAAATGAGCATTATGCAGCAGCAAAGCGAGCGTATAATTCCAATGTTTCAAGATATAACCAGACAGTGGTGGTTTTCCCTAATAGCATAGTTGCCAGCATGCTGGGATTTAAGGAATTGCCTTTCTTTAAAGATGAATATGCTACAGTAAAGAAGGATGCTGACATAAAGTTTTAATTAAAACCAAGACCTAGAGACGATTGTTTCTAGGTCTTTTTTGATGATATGAAAAGGAAACTATTTGTTTTCTGAGGAAAATCAAATAATAGATAATAATTATTATCTTGTTCTTACTGAAAAATAGATATATTATAATATAAAATAATTTAATATATTATAAAATAAAGGAGAGGGATAATAATGGAGAAGAGAATGGCAATTATTGTATTGGCTATGTGTATTGGGGGAATGACAGCATGTGGCTCGCCAAAGGAGATTGTGATTGAAAAGAGTACTGCAGGAAATCCTATGGTGGCAGATAATGAGAATATCCTGTATGGCGGTGATCCGTCAATTTTGGTTGATGGTGATACAGTTTATCTTTATACGGGACATGATGTTTCCTCTGACGAGGAGGTATCAAAGTCTATCTATAATATTCCTGAGTATCTGTGCTACTCATCAACGGATTTGATTAATTGGACTCCGGAAGGAACGGTCATGTCAATGAAGGATGTAAACTGGGATAGTAATGATATAAGCGCTTGGGCTAGTCAGGTGATGAAGCACAAAGATCCTACAGATGGAAAAGAAAAGTACTATCTCTATTATTGCAGCTGGGACAAAACAGGTAAGCAATGTATAGGTGTTGCTGTTTCAGATTCACCGACTGGGAAGTTTGTTGATATTGGTCAGCCATTAGTCAAAAGCTCAATGACAAAACCTAATACAAGTACTTTTAATGATATTGATCCTACTGCCTGGATAGAGACTGATGAGAACGGACAGGAGCATAGATATCTTGCGTGGGGAAATGGTGCATTTTATGTATGTCAACTGAATGAGGATATGATCTCAATTACAGATGTAAATGGAGATGGAAAAATCACTTGTGGCAAGGCTTCGGAAGAGGATGATATTGTTATTCGTACATCAGGTCTTGATAGTTACACTGAAGCTCCATGGATATACAGAAAGAGTGATGAAAATGGAAAGTATTACGGTGATTATTATCTGTTTTTTGCTCATAACTGGCGTGAATGTATGGCCTATGCAACGACAGATGATTTGCTTTCAGGAAGATGGAATAAAACAAATTTAATAATGAATCCGACCACAACGTCAAATACAAATCATATGGCTGTATTTGATTTTAAGGGGAAGACTTATTTCGTATATCATAATGGGGCACTGCCGGGAGGAAATGGCTATAGGAGAAGTGCTTGTATTAGAGAACTGAATTTCAACGAAGATGGCAGCATTGATTTATTTGAGGAAAGTGCTGCTGGATTGGGAGGAAAAAGCTATAAAATATATACAGGTGATCGTAATATGATTTTGGGACACGAGGCTTTTGTTAATTCCACTGCAGATGCTGACTACCCATATAAAGACAAGAAAATCCAATTAATGTCAAAAGAGGAGGAGAGTAAGGACTGTGAATGGGTGATACGTCCGGGAAAAGCAGATTTTAATAATGAGTCTTATGTTTCAATAGAATCAGAAAATAAGGCTGGATTGTATATCACCGTCTTCAATGATGGAGGAGTTGGACTTTGTCAGGATACAAAGGCTTCAGAAAGCTTTGCAGCAAGTCAGACTTTTAAAACTGTTGCGGGATTATCTGACAAAAATGCTGTGAGCTTTGAAAGTATATCTCAGCCAGGAAAGTTCCTTACGGTTAAAGCTGGAGAACTTGCTTTGACAGATGGAAAAAATAAAGGAGATTCCACATTTTATGTAGAATAGTATGACTTCTTGTGGGCCACTTAAGGAAAAGGCCCACAAGAACCTGGCTTTGCCAGGCAAAATTTTCTTTCAGAAAATATTGGTCTATGTCCGGTTCTTGATTTTCTGAGGAGAATCAAAACCTGTATTTAAATTATGAAAATAGACTTTTTATTTTGTTTGTCTGGTTTTTATTAGATTTTAGAGAGTTATCCATTGGATTGATAAGAATCTTTTCTAGGAATGTTTTATTCTAATGGTTGTTTTGATGTGAATGATAACACTGTAACAAATAATTCACATATTTTCTTATTTGAGTTGTGTTATACTACACATAGGAGAAATGTTCACAGAGATGAGCTATTTATTTCCTGGTATTTTTGGGGCAAGATTAAGAATTACCAGGCGCTGGATAGTTAAAAAGGGGGTTATTATGCTAAAAGATTACACAAAGATTCCTGCACCACTTAATTCAGATGTGGCTCTCAAAATTATTCCTGGCCATTTTGCAACAAATCACTCGCATATCACAAACTACATGGAAATCGGTACTATGAAGACCAGATGTAATGAGGCCCAGGGTGTTGCACAACTTTTGGCAATGCACTATTCTGTTTCCACACCTGTAGACACCATTGTATGTGCTGATGATATGGAGGTAATAGGAACCTTCCTTGCACAGGAGCTTACCAAGGCGGGAGTAGCAAACTACAACCAGCATAAAACAATTTATGTCACATCTCCTGAGCTTACATCTACGGGCCAGAGCATCTTCCGTGACAATATGCAGATGGCAGTACGTGATAAACACGTTTTATTATTATTTGGTTCATTAAGTACAGGACGAACAGTTGAAAGTCTTGCTGAGTGCGTAAAATATTATGGCGCTAAAATCAGTGGTGCTTGTGCTATTTTCTCAGCTGTTCCTATGGTAGGCGATATTCCTATAACAGCTGTATTCCATGAGGAGGATATACCAAACTACAATTCATATCCACTTCATGACTGCCCACTTTGCAAGCAGGGAGTCAAGATTGATGCGATTGTAAACTCCTTTGGATATTCAGAACTGAGATAAAAATATATGCTGGTATTAAATGTTTTCTTTGTCGCTATATCATCTAAAGCAGGATTTTAGCTAATATCATTTTGTTAGAAATAGTTCAAGGATTCTTGAGACTCTGCTTTATGAAAAAAAATACCAGAAACTAGTTTTAATAGGATAATAAATTATGAAAGGCATATTAAGAGTGAGAAAGTTGCTCTTAGTATGCCTTTTTATAGTTGAAGTATATATGGGGAGCTGGAAGGCAAGCGAAAGGCACACAGGAAGAGTAAAAAGTACTTCTAGTATGCCTTTTTATAGTTGAAGTATATATGGGGAGAGCTGGAAAGCAATTGAAAGGTAAACAGGAAGAATGAAAAGTGCTTCTAGTATGCCTTTTTATGGATGAAGTGTATTGAGGAAGAACTGACAAATAATTGAAAGGCAAACAGGAAGAATGAAAAGTGTTTCTAGTATGTCTTTTTATAGTTGAAGGCTATATATGTAGAGCTGGAAAGCAAGTGAAAGGCATGCAGGAAGAGTGAAAAGTGCTTCTAGTATGCCTTTTTATAGTTGAAGGCTATATAGGGAGAGCTGGAAAGCAAGTGAAAGGCATGCAGGAAGAATGAAAAGTGCTTCTAGTATGCCTTTTTATAGTTGATGGCTATATAGGGAGAGCTGGAAAGCAATTGAAAGGCATACAGGAAGAATGAAAAGTGCTTCTAGTATGCTTTTTTATAGTTGAAGTATATATAGGTAGAGCTGGAAGGCAAGTGAAAGGCATACTAGAAGGATGAAAAGTGTTTCTAGTATGCCTTTTTATAGTTGAAGGATTATAGGTAGAGCCGGAAAGTAAGTGGAAGGCATATTGGAAGTGCAGAAGTTGTGACTTTAAAGGCATTTAGGGGTGCAGTTGTCTGTAGTTGCAAGTTTAAAACTACATGATGATATTCCCTAATCTAAATATGTTGAGTTTAGTCCGTTGAGCTGACTGGAAAGGAAAAGATGAAGAATAGTCAGCCTGTGGATATTATTAGAGGTAGATATTGTGTGAAAAAGAGCGTTTCTATTATGACATAACAGAAATAATGCGCAAAAATAGAAAAATAATTGTAAATTCAAAAAAGAAAAGTATACATATTTATAATTATGTGGCTAGTTATTAAAAAATTGGCTGACTTATGTGTGAAAAGTTATTTGTAGTCAGCTATACGGCAAAGTACATAGGAATATATTGGAGTATTGTTGTATAAGTGTGTATAAACTCATATGCTCAAAAAGAAATACAAGTAGAATATGATATATATGACTTCTTGTGGGCTACTTAAGGAAAAAGCCCACAAGAACCTGGCTTTGCCAGATAATATTTTCCATCAGAAAATATTGGGTCTATGCCCGAATTTTGACTTTCTGAGGAAAATAAATAACCTAAAGATTCTTGTTTTTTCTAGAAAAACAGGAATCGTAAATACCATGAAAATAGGTTTATCTATTTTCATGTCCTGCAAAGCAGGATTCTTGCTGACAATTTCAATGTTTGGTCAGCAAGAAGTCATAATTTATAGATACGGGGGCAATTTATAACGTTTGACATATAATAAAATATGTTATATATTAACAAGGTTCATTCTATTGCGGAGTTTTTTATAACTTACATAGACGTTATTCAAATGTCCATATTTTCCCAAAGTTATTTTTTCCCATTTACGTGGTCAGAGTCATGTTATCTTAATTTCCACGTATAGTTTATTTTTATGTTTTTAGGTAACTACGTGAATGAAATACTAGTATTAGATTATTCACGTATGAATTTGTGATCATTGTGATTTTGTTACGTGCAAATATTTCATTTTTTAAATTCTGAATTACTAAATTTAGAATAGCAGTTGAAAAAAAGCAGAAAATCTACGTGGGTATTTAGCTAAATAAACATTTATCACGTAGCATGGCTTATGGTAGGAGCAATGTCCATATAATGGTGTAAACTTAAAAAAATAGTAATGCCTATATAATGGTATAAACTGAAAAAAATAGTAATCCCCTATATGGTGTAAATT
>CAMJBT010000075.1 GCA_946403965.1 uncultured Pseudobutyrivibrio sp.
TTTGTTTTTTCTCACTGCAAAGATAGGCCCTATTCTCGTACCCTGCAAGTTTTTTCCACACTTTTTGCATCAGATATAGCGACACTCCCAGCATATAGCGACAAGTATTGGGAACACCCTTTATTCTTGTCGCGTCGTCCTCACATTTTTTTATTGCACCCCAGTGCATTCGGCATCGGATTCCGACGCTCCGCAATCGTCGCAGGTTGTAGGGCTTCCAGTAATAGTTCTGACGTACCCAAAGTTAATAGAGCCAACCCACATGATACCTGATTAAAATAGAGAAAAAACACGCAAATAATCAGTAATTTTCCACCCCAAAAATTCATTTCGATAATTTTCTCACCATTTATTTGGTTCTTTCATTTTTTTCTTCTATATTTGCCCCGTAATATAGGCGGATGGTGAGGTGGTCACTGCTTGTGTGGGACTAGCTCCAGCGAAGCTATTTGCAATCCGGTGAAGGGTAAGCTTTGGTGAATGGTTAATGATGAATTCGTGTTGACATACTTCCCATTTTTTTCCATTATTTTGTGATTTATTCGGTGGATTATAAAGCTGCAGGTAGAGCAGCAAGTAAAGATACAGGTAAAGATGCAGGTTCATGGTCTTAACATTCCCATCTGATGTCTCTTCTCAATAGCGCCTATTCCTCGAATAGGCATGACTTCTTCATAGAGAAAAATACCTCCAATCTTTGGAGGTGGAAAAAAGGGCGTAGCCCAGAATATAACAATCAGGATTCCACGATTTTTTTATCATTTATGACACCATACAATGAGTTGATACCATTAATAATATTGTTGTTTTTCCTATTATTTGACTTTGTCTCTTTAATTGGTAACTATATTTGTATATAAACATGACACTTCAACAAATAGAGAATGCTATTAGAGCTTTGAACCCTGCAGCTTTCCAGGAGTTAGGAGATTTATTTCTTATAAGCAAGGATAAGAGCTATAAGGCTTTTATATGTACTGGTAGCCAGTATGGCAAACAGAAAACAACCAAAGGGACACCCGATACTTTCATTTATACTAAAGATGAGGAATATATTATGGTAGAATATTCCACAGATGAAACACAGCGGGAAAAGAAGCTAATTGATGATATCAACAAATGTGTAACAAAGAAGAATATTGATATTTCAAAAATTAAAGAGATATGTCTATTTACTAATTTCCAGTTGAATGGAGAAGAAACTGCGTTAGTATTCGATTATGCAAAGACTCTAAAAGTAAAGTGTATTATATATGATGGAAGCCGACTTGCTAGAGAATTATTTATTAATCATAAAGATCTTATCCACTTTCAACTAGGGGTTCCTGTTGATACTGGTCAGATAATTTCGTTAGAAAGATTTATTCAAGAATATGACACAGCATCAGGTTCTATTGCAACACCTCTGTCTAATCCATTTTTGTATAGAGAGCAAGAACTTGAGTCCATTCAACGAGGGATGGAAGAAAATGATCTTGTGCTTCTACATGGTGCTCCTGGTGTCGGAAAAACCAAACTTGCAATTCAGTCAATAAATTTATTTTGCAATCAGAAAGTTGATTATCATGTCTATTGTGTATCGTTTAAAGGTGGAGACCTTTTACCTGATTTATGTAATTGTATTAATCTTAATGATAACAATATTATATTTGTAGACGATGTTAATCGAATCAGTTGTTTTGACTCAATTATTGGTTTCTATTCTTCAAAGAAGAGTGGTAATATAAAGATAATCATGACTGTTCGGGATTACGCGTTAAGTCTTGCAAAGAAATCGTTATACCCTCATAGATTTACGACGGTAAAGGTAGATACTATGAAATCCGAGCAAATTTCTGAAATAATTAAAAATAGTTATTCCATCAATAATAATCTTTATTTGGATAAAATATGTAAAATCGCAAAAGGAAATCCAAGAATTGCTATGATGGCTGGTAAAATTGCTATCGTAAAACAGAATCTACAATCCTTAAATGATGTGTCAGATTTATTTGACATTTATTATGGAGATATTTTGAATAATATTAAAATAAAGAATAAAACTTTATTATTAAAAAGTGTAGGTATTATATCGGTTTTTTCTCCTTTGAAATATGTTGAAAGCGAGACTCTTAAATCAATACTAACTTCTTTCCAAATTGAACAATTTGATTTCATCGAATGTCTCGATATTTTGAATAAAAATGAGATTATTGATTTATATGAAAATATTTATGCAAAGGTTAATGAGCAAAACCTTTCTATGTATTTGTTCTATTTGTCATTTATAAAGGAGAAGGTATTGTCAATTGATATACTATTTAAAAACTATTATAATTCTCATAATCAACGTATTCGTGATTGCATCATCCCTGTTAATAATATATTTGGTCCCGATAGAGTTGAAAAGGTTGTTTCTCCTGTTCTTATTGATTTTTATAACTTGAATGAAGATTCGACTACTAGATACCATATTCTTTCTGATTTCTGGCCGTATTTATTAGAGGAAACACTTGCATATGTATTCGATAAGATACATTCTATTCCATTGTCTTCTTCAAATGCCTACAATTTTGATAATCGAAATGATTGTTTACAATTGTTTGATAATGATATACTTGAATTAATATGTAAACTTTTTATAATTTCAAGGTATGAACTTAAAAGTGCACTCGAATTAGCTTTTGACTATGTTAGAAGGAGACCCGAATCTGCATCATCTTTATTAAAGCATGTTAATGAACAGTTTATGTATAGGCATTATGATCTTGAGTTTTCACATTATCGTCAAAATATATTATTAGAATATATAATTGAACAAATCCGATTGGGAGACGTTCTTTGTAAACAATTTTTTTGGCATGTAGCAAAGCTATTATTAGCATTCAGGACTAATTATTCTGGCCCCTCGATTGCCAAAGATTCATATTCACTCTACCAATATCCTGTGCCTGCAAAAAAATCTGTATTTGACATTAGGGAGAAAGTGTGGTATTGTATAAATGATTATTATTCTTTTACTGAATTTTATAGGTTGCTTTCTACATATTATAATAATTCATGGGGAGACGAGAGAGGGTTGCAAAAATTCGATTTGCCATACATCATAAATATTATTAATCAGAACATGTGCAAAGACAATTTTGATGATTGTATCTGTGTTCATAAATTTATAAGCAGAGCAAGAAATAATGGTTTGTCAAAACAGAATTATGATTTGCTATATTCTTTATATCTATGTAAACAATATAAGTTTTATTTATTATTAACCTATGATCGTCTGAAAGATAAAGATCAGTTTTTATACAAAAACTACGAATTATACCATAAACATAAGATACAAGAACTAGAGAATAATTTTATCTACAAAACTAAGAAAAGCTATGATAGATTCTTAGAAAAATTTAATGAACTAAAAAACAATTCAATTATTAATAGCGAAAGTTTATTATCTTCACTTAATTATATTCTTTGTTTAGCTTTTAATAATGATGTTACGTTGGGATGTTACCTATTACGTAAAATAATTAAATATGACTATAACAATTTTTTGCCACATGCATTATTTTACAACCATTTGAACGATAAAGATAAAGCGAGAAGAATATATAATATAATCCAATCTTCAACTTTTCGTCATAAGTGTAAGTGGATAATACAATATTTTGAACTTATACCTTACTCATTAGTAACGAAAGAAAATTTATATTCTTTATTACAGGCAGTCCATGATTGTCATGAGAGAATAACTATTAACTTGTTGAATTTAGATAAATTGAGGGGTGTTGATTCCATTATTATAGACAATCTTTTGAGCCAAATCATTACTAAAAATATAACAACTAATTTAATACAACTGTATGATCCTGATTTTGAAATTGTTTGTAATTCGGGTTGCACTATTGATACAATGAAAAAGACCTATCTTCAGCAAATGGTCATAAACAATCATTTTGATTATGAAAACAAAGCTCTACTAAAATTATTGTCTTTGGATCCCTCTTTTCTATTGGATTATGTTAAAGTAGCTATAAATGAAAATATTGATCCAGAATCCAGACTATCATTTATTTGGCAAATTTCAGGAATTGAATCAATATTAAGTGAAGTTCTTTACTTACTTAGATCTAAGAATTATTATTCCATTGTTATAGAGAATAAATGGGAGAATGCCTTTTTTATGAGTATTAAGAAAGATAACGAGATAGTAAAAGCTAAGAAGTTCCTTCTTGACCAGTTTTTCGAAGCGATTGACGATGAGCAATGGGTTAATCAAATTGTTGCCATAGCAAGAGGTGTATTTAATGATTTATATGAAGATCTCATTATGAACTATATTGAGCATATCAGCAATCCAGATTTGTTTTTCAAAATAGATTGGATTAATAATCATTCCGGTATTAGTATCTATGGTGGAGATACAACTTTTGGAGATGTTGAAGCTGCCAGATGGAATGGATTGTTTTCTATTCTCAATAAAATAAATAATTCCAAAGTTTATTATATTAAATCCAAGGTTAAACGTCAAATAATAAGCTGTAAGAAGCAAGCTGATGAAGAAAGATTAAGGAATTTCCTGAATGAATAACTTCGGTTGTTTTTCATTATTATTGATATACTTTTAGAAAGTCTGAATCAGCATGAAACGTCTCCAAAGTTTTCTCCGAATACTTTGGAGATAATAATTGCGACTAAAAAAGCCTTCTGCAGAATAGCCATGCGGATCCCTATGCATTATTTTTCTTATTGTATCATGTAATCTTCTTGAAACCTGCTATCACAGAAAATCGTCACAAATACACATTCTCCTACATTATACTATTTATGAAAGTCTCAACAAGAAACTTCAAATTTATTAAAGGTCGATTAAAAAGACTATATGAAGAATTCAATATTATACCTAATGAAGAAAGTGTTCAAGTAGGTGAAGAATCGGTTTTTATAAATTATCCAGGTGATTATTTAGAAGAGGGTATTTCGGTTGATGATTTCTTGACGTATACAAGTGATTTGGATAATTTGATTAAGGAGAACGAATCTACGGTTCGAATGGGAGGTATTCGACAAACGATATTAAATATTGACAATTATCATTATAGATTTCTAATCCCTGATATCACATACGAAGATGAGTTATTGACACTAAAAATAGTAGAAAATCCTATTCTAATTGGGTTATTTGCTTCCAAATATGGTTATTATAACGAGGATTTTCAAGTATCGCCATGTTCAATGTATATAGCATTAGAGTTAAGATATAAATCTGATAAAAGAATTGATTTTAAACTAGAAGATGAATTAATAACAAGGTATTTATATTATATATCTTCGACATTTGGTGTTTCAATTGATGTAGGTTCATATCGTTATTGGGAAGATTTAACTGGTGAAGAAAAACCTGAAGCTTGTCATATAAATAAAGATACTTTATTGCCATATTCGGAAGCAATGCATTATTATGCTAATGCAATGCGCATAGTTGATTTAGATATAAAATACCATCACTTTTATAAAATTATTGAATTTTTTTCGCCTGTTGTCTCAAAAATTAAAGCATATGAAGAATTAAATCAGAAGTTAGATACTTTATCTGTTGTGAATAGAGACTACCAATATTTAGATTCTTTACTTGAACTTGCTAAGAATTACAATAATTCAAAGAAGGATAGAGAATTATGTAAGACAGTATTGTTAGAATGTGTTGATATTGTTCAAATCTTTGACCTTCTTCCACAAAAAGTTAAATCTGGCATATATAATAGATGTTTAATAAAGGATATGGATTTGAAAAATTGTAATGCCACAAATATAATAAAAATAAAGAAGGACTTAGGAGAAGTTATTTATTCTACTCGCAATAGGATTGTTCATGCTAAGTCTAACTGGGAAGAGTCCGATACAGCATGCCCAGAAGAAGATATGGAAGAAATGAATAATTTTATGATGGCTTTGACACAGCAATTAATATCATGGAACGGGAAGCAGCCGAAGGAGTTCCAAATTTAAAAATCATAATAGACATAAGGCCGGATGGATTTATGGCGAAAGCCTTTTTCTGCCTCCAAGAGATTGGGGGCATTTTTCTTCTTTATCATCATCAGATATTTTAGGTCTTTCTTATACTATGTTGTCGAAATAGGATAGAGGATAAGGACGAGAATAGACGAGGACAGATGAGGTCCTTTGGATTATGGATAAGAGCCATGCATTTGGGGAATTGAATTTTCCCGATTGCGTGGCTCTATTCATTTTTCTCCGCATGTCCCCCAGCGAACGTTAGGAGACATGTCACGTTTTGAAATGGGGTTTCTGCTCTTCGATAGATTAAGAATAAAAGATATACTTAATCTATATTCCAGTACGCATCTGGGTCTCCATCCAAGACAGTGTCTATATCGTCATCACTCCAACCCAAAATATCTTGTGCGTATGAACCTCGATATTTCTCGTATGTAGGTTTATCGTCACAAACGTGATAATCATCGTAGTCATTATCATCGTAGTTTTCGTCGCACGAATAGTCAGATTTACTGGAAATTATGTTTATAACGCTTTCTGGTAGACTCGTGCATCCCTCGAAAGCGTTCTCACCTATCATCATCACACTGCTGGGAATTTCCACCATGGAAAGACTTGTGCATCCAGAGAAAGCCCTCTTTCCAATTACCTCCACACCGTAAGGAATCTCCACCGTAGAAAGACTTGTACAGCCGAAGAAAGCCCTCTCCGCAATCACTGTCACATAGCTAGGGATCTTGACCGAGGTAAGACTTGTACAGCCACTGAATGCTTTTAATTCAATATTCACGACACTGCTGGGAATTACTACCGAAGTAAGACTTGTACAACCGCAGAAGACACCCCATTCTATCTTTGTCACTCTTCTTGGAATCTCCACAGAAGTGATGCTCGTGCATCCCTCGAAGGCAAACATTCCAATATGAGTCACGCTGCTTGGAATCTCCAACTTGATCAAGCTTGTGCAGCCACTGAATACGCTACTACCAATTACCGTCACACTATTTGGAATCTCAACAGAGATAAGATTTGTACAGCCGAAGAAGGTATAGTCTTTAATCCAAGTCACACCGCTAGGAATCTCCAAAGAAGTGAGGCTTATACAGTTGCTAAAGGCATGACCTCCAATTTTCACTACACTTTTAGGAATCTCGACCGAAGTGAGACTTGTGCAACCATAGAAAGCCATCCATTTAATCTCTGCAACGCTATTGGGTATCACTACTGAGGTGAGGCTTGAACAACCGCTAAAAGCGCAATCGCAAATACTCTTCACAGAATTGGGGATATTGAATATTCCATCGAATCTACTCGGCACAGAAACAAGTGTCGCCTTATCCTTGGTATAAAGTACTCCATCAATGTCGCAATAGTTAGTATTATCATTGTCAACCACAAATCGTCTTAAGTTCGTGCAGCCGGTGAAAGCTTTAAGCCCAATCACTGTTACACTACTAGGTATCTCTACTGAGCAGAGTCTTGTACATCCACTGAATGCACCGCTTCCAATTTCCGTCACTCCGTAGGGAATCTCTATTGAGACAAGATTTGTACAACCAAAGAAAGCCTTCTCACCAATCATGGTCACGCTGCATGGGATCTCTACAGCAGAGAGGCTAGTGCATCCCTCGAAAGCTTTCTCTCCAATTTTAGTCACACTGCTAGGTATCACCACGGCAGAGAGGTTCGAGCAGCCGGAAAAGGCACTATCCATGATTTTAGTCACACTGCTAGGTATCACTACCGAGGTGATGCTTGTACAACCCTTGAATGCGCTCTCTCTAATCCAGTACACGCTGCTGGGAATCTCCACCGACGATAGACTAGTGCAGTCCTTGAAGGCTTCCTTTTCAATCATCGTTACCTTTCTTGGTATCTTCACCGAGACAACATTTTTGTCCAAGCAATTGTAGAGTTTCTTACCATCGTTGCTGAGTTGCAGGCATCCTATCGTTTTCATGTTTTAATTCTTTAGATTGTATTTGATTGCAAAGATATTGAGTATTTTATGAACTGCCAAATAATTTAGCTTCTTTTTCGAATGGAAACAAGATATTCATTTGTATCATCAAAAACTTCTTTGATTCTGCTTTTGCCATTCATCATTTTGCTTGCTCTACTGGGAAAAATATTAAGTTTTACTTCTACAAAACGACTTATTTCTCCATCTCCACTTGTGCAAACTTGCTGAAGAACGGATGGCGACGATAGTCTGAGTCTGAGCCTAATGGCACATAGAGGGTAATTTTCGAGACATCGACCTTTTCAAAGCATTTCGAAAAGTCTAATGGTTTAGTATGCCGGAAATGAATTTCGGTGAGGGACGTGCAGCCATTGAAGGCATTTTTCCCAATCTTCGTCACGCTGGCGGGAATCACCACCGAAATGAGAGACGTGCAGCCTTCGAAAGAATGCCAATCCACCTCAGTCACACTGTTTGGAATCTCAACCGAGGTGAGGCTCGAGCAGTTTTTGAAGGCACTCATTCCAATCTCAGTCACACTCTCAGGGATCTTCATCGAAGTGAGACTCGAGCAATCAGCGAAGGCAAACATTTTGATCTTTGTCACGCTGCTGGGAATTGCCACAGAGGTGAGGGCGATGCAGCCCGAGAAAGCAAAGTAACCAATCTCTCTCACACTGTTGGAAATCTCCACTGAGGTAAGGAACGAGCAGCCTTCGAATACATTATTTTCAATCTTTCTTACACCGCTAGGGATTACTACTGAGATGAGAGACGTGCAACCAAGAAAGGCCCTTTCTCCTAATAAATACACGCTATTAGGAATCTCCACAGAGGTGAGAGAAGTGCAACCCCCAAAGGCAGCAACGCCAATCTCCTTCACACTATCGGGAATCTTTACCGAGCTGAGGGATTCACAGCCAGCGAAAGCTCGATCTCCTATCTTCGTTACACTGTTAGGAATCTCCACAGAGGTGACATTTTTATCACTGCACATAATCAACGACTCTAGATCATCACTTAACTCAAGGCATCCTATTGTTACCTTTTCTGTCAATATTTGTGCAAACCGACCAAATATATTGTGTTGACGATAGGCAGTTTCTGAGCCATAGGGCACGTATAAGTTTATTTTAGTGACATCAACACCCGTGAACAATTCTTCTAAGTCCTCAGGTTCCCTTTCATAGATATGGAAATTGGTGAGGGACGTGCAGAACGCGAAGGCATCTTCATCAATGCCAAACACAAATTTAGGAATAACAAACGATTTGATTGAGGTGCAGCCCGAAAAGGCCCCTTTCCCGATACAAAACACACTTTCAGGAATCTTAACCAATGCGAGAGACGTGCAGCCTGAAAAGGCATAGTCTCCAATAACTGTAACACTATCGGGAATCTCAATCGAAGTAAGGGACGTACAGCACGAGAAGGAACTGTCTCTGATATCTGTCACCCCATCTGGAATCTTAACCGAGGTAAGGCCCGAACAACCTTCAAAGGCTCGTTTCCCAATCTCTGTGACATTGTCAGGAATCTTAATAGAAGAAAGAGATGAACAACCTTCAAAAGCTCCTTCTCCAATCTCCGTCGCACTGCCTGGAATTTGAAAAGAAGTGATGGTTGTGCAGTTCCTAAACGTATCAATTCCAATCCGTGAAACTAGGCTTGATAATTCTAGCAATTTTAGTGACGTGCAACCCATGAAGGCTCCGTCTCCAATAACCGTTACACTGTCGGGGATCTTAACCGAGACAATAGACGAACAACCCTCAAAGGCTCGTTCTCCAATTTCTGTCACGCCACTTGGGATATTTACCGAGGAAAGGCTTGTGCAACCATTGAAGACAGAGATTCTAATCTTCTTCACGCTGTCTGGAATCTTAAATGAGGTAAGTGACGTGCAACCCATGAAGGCTCCGTCTCCAATAACCGTTACACTGTCAGGGATCTTTATCGAGTTGAGAGACGTACATCGTGAGAAGGCATAGTTCCCAATCTCCGTCACGTCATTAGACATTTCAACCGAGTTAAGGGACGAACAACCTTCAAAAGTGCGTTCTCCAATCACCTTTACGCCGTCGGGGATCTTAATTGAGATGATGGATGTACAGCCATCAAAGGCCCAATTACCAATCTCCTTCACACTGCTGGGAATCTCCACAGAGGCAAGAGTCGTGCAGCCTTCGAAAGCACATGCCCCAATCTTCTTCACGTTACTGAGACAATCTACTGAGGAGAGGGATATGCAATCAAAAAAGGCTCCTTCTCCAATCTCTAATACGCTGTCGGGAATCACAACCGAGATTAGGGATTTGCAGTGCGAGAAGGCATTACAAACAATCTTAGTTACGCTATAAGGAACGACCACTGTTCCTTCTATCCCCTCGGGAACAAAAACAAGACTTGTTTTGTCCTTCGAGTAGAGAATACCATCGATATCACAATAGTTTGGATTTTCTGTGTCAACAGTAATCTGTTTAAGAGATGCACATAGCGAAAAAACATCGTCATCTATCTCCTTCACGCTGCTTGAGATCTTCACTGACATTAGGGCAGTGCAACCATAAAATGCCCATTTTTCAATCTCCTTCACACTGGTAGGGATCTCCACCGAGGTGAGGCTTGTACAACCATCGAAGACAGAGGTTCTAATCTTTGCCACACTACCGGGAATCTTTACCGAAGTGAGAGACGAACATTCCACAAAAGCTCGTTCTCCGATCTCCATCACACTATCAGGAATCTTGACCGAGATGAGGGACGTACAACCTGAGAAGGCATAGCTGCCAATCTCCGTCACGCCTTCGGGAATCTCCAGCGAGGCAAGGGACGAACATCCCTCAAAAGCTCGTTCTCCAATCTCCGTCACACTATCAGGAATTTTGACCGAGATGAGAGACGAACAACATTCAAAAGCTCGTTCTCCAATCACCGTCACGCCATCAGGAATCTCCACAGAGGTAAGGGACGAACAACCCTTAAAGGCTTCGTCCCCAATTTCAGTCACGCTGTCGGGTATTTTAACCGAGGTAAGGGACGAACAATTTACAAAGGCTCGTTCTCCAATCACCATCACCCTGTTGGGAATCTTCACAGAGATAAGAGACGAACAACCTTCAAAGGATCCATTTCCAATCTCAGTCACACTGCTTGGAATCACCACAGAAGTAAAACGTCTATTCCAAAAACCTTTCAATGTCTTGCCTTCATAACCAAGAACTATGTTGTCGTCTGTTTTCATATCGATGGTTCTGTAATGTTTATTTTTGGTGCCAAAGATAAAGTTTTTTTTCGGGTCCACCAAATATTTTGTTTATTTTTTACTATTGGAAACGGGTTTTTAGTTTGTACCATCAACCGCCTTATCGTTTTCGTAGAAAAAGTTGTTATAATAGCAGAAAGCATTATGTCGCGCTTCAGAGTGATCCATCCATCCGCTCAAGCATTCTGATGCGCGTCAAGATGCTTTATGCTAGAGGAGCAAGCACGCTGTCGCGCGTCATAGTACTCTATCCGATTGCGGAAATACTCTGACGCGCGTCACGATGCTCTATCCTATTGTGGCAAGCATTATCTCGCGCGTCAGAGTTCTTTATTTTAGAGCAGATAGCATTCTGTTGCGCGTCGTGATACTTTATGCTAGAGGAGAAAGCACGCTGACGCGCATCAGAGTGCTCTATCCATCCGCGAAAGCATTCTGTCGCGCATCACGATGCTTTATCCTATCGAAGTAAGCATTATGTCGCGCGTCAGAGTTCTTTATTCAAAAGCAGATAGCATTCTGTTGCGCGTCACGATGCTCTATCCTATCGAAGCAAGCATTATCTCGCGCGTCACAATGCTATCGCAAAAAGAGGAAGCATTCTGTCGCGCGTCAGAGTGCTTCCTCTAATTTAGATTAGTATTATTGCTCTTGGGCCAACCATTCCAAGGCAGAACAACCACAATAGCGTTCAAAGACGTGTGACATCACGCGTTCCGACCGCCATCCGCAACGCTTGGCCACTTCCGTCAGCATTTTTCTTGCTTCGTGGTTTCTGGAGTCGTTCGGTTTCAGTTCTGGCAACCTTTTCCGAATCCATTCCTGTGCCTGCATCACACGCCAATGGGTGATTACGTCGATGAGCTTCGTTCCCGTCAGCATGTGCCAGGCAGCACGCAGATCTTTTGGGTTCACGTCCATCAGCAAGGCCACATCTTCCGGATAGATGAGCTTGTAATGGCGCAGGATGTCCAAGACTTCATCGACAATCACCTCTCCAGTTGGCTCTCGTGCGTGGAACATCTCCTCCACGCTCTCTACGATATGTTTCATGTTCTAAGGGATTTATAGGGATTTTTAGGGATATTAAGGGATTTTTAGGGACGATAGTTTTTGGGACCCATTCATTTAAGGATTCTAAGGGACAATAGAAAAAAAACTTCAGTGGTGTTGGGGCTACGCCCTATGCTTAGCCTTAGTGCCAGCCATCTGTGTGAGCAAGCTCCCCCATCCGTCTTGCCCTAATTCTAAGCGCACATCTGCGATGCGCCAACACCATTGAAGAGAAAAAGACTTCAATTTTTGAAGTAGAAAAAAGCTTCGCAGAATAGCTATCCAGCCCAACGCTAGTCTTTAATTCGCTACGGATTAAACCGATTAAACAGATTATCTGCTCGACCCAACAAAATCCGTTGAATCAGATGAATCCGTAGAGTTATGCAATTCTCTAATTCTCAAATTCTTGATTTAAAGAATCGGGACCTGGATAGTTTTTCTGGCGAAGCCTTTTTCAGCCTCATGAAAGTGAGGCCTTTTTCTCTTTTTAAGAAGGCTGCGCATTCGTAGAATGTGCGCTGGTGGTGGAGAAAGACAGCTGGGAGAGCTCGCTATCACAGATGGCTATCTCCATCAGCAGCACAGGGCGAAGCCCAGCCTTCTTAAAAAGCTTTTTTTTTCTTATTTAAAGATATAACTGTACTCCACCGAGGCTGGTGGATCGAGACAGGGACACGCCTTGCAGGGATTGAGTTCGCAGTGCCCCACGATACGAGCCTCGGGATAGACCTCATGCAGCAGCGTGAAGATCTCGTCCAGGACGACCATCTGCTCAGCTGTGCGATTGTCCTCGTACTTGTATTCGGGACTGCACGAGTGGCCACCTTCGTAGCAGATCCCGATACTGAAGGCATTGTGCCCCTTGACGTGACATCCCCGCTCGGCGACGGGTCGACAATAGTAGAGACTACCATCCCGTCGCACATAGAGGTGATAACCCGGATAGGTGCCGAAGCCTCGTGCACGATGACTGCGCATCAGCTTCTCGATGGTGAAGTCCTGGTCGGGCCTTGTGTCGCTGCAGTGCAGCACCAGCAGGTTAATTCTCCTCGTTGAACGAAGACAGTCCGAGCGCAGCAAGGACAACACCTGCGATCTTGGCAGCACTCTTGAACAGCTCGATCCAAAAGTTACGACGGCAGG
>CAMJBT010000076.1 GCA_946403965.1 uncultured Pseudobutyrivibrio sp.
AGGTTACTGGCACATTCAAGATGGAAGCTCGTTTCATCTCAAACGTAGATCCAGACGATGCTGCATCAGTACTTGCTGGTGTTGATGTTGCACATTCTATTTTCATTCTCGTTTCTAAGTCAGGTACAACACTTGAGACACTTACAAACGAGTCATTTGTAAAGGATGCACTTGCAAAGGCTGGTCTTGATGCTTCAAAGCATATGATCGCTGTTACATCAGAGACATCACCTCTTGCAAAGAGTGCTGATTATCTTGATGCATTCTTCATGGATGATTACATTGGAGGCCGTTATTCATCTACATCTTCAGTAGGTGGTGCAGTTCTTTCACTTGCATTCGGTCCTGATGTATTTGCTAGATTCCTTAATGGTGCTGCAGCAGAAGATGCACTTGCAAAGAACGCTGATATCAGACAGAATCCAGCTATGCTTGATGCACTTATCGGTGTTTATGAGAGAAACGTGCTCGGATACGAGTCTACAGCAGTTCTTCCATATTCGCAGGCACTTAGCCGTTTCCCTGCTCATTTACAGCAGCTCGACATGGAGTCAAACGGCAAGAGCGTTAATAGATTTGGTGAGCCTGTTGATTATGTTACAGGTCCAGTTATCTTTGGTGAGCCTGGTACAAACGGCCAGCACAGCTTCTATCAGCTTCTTCACCAGGGAAAGACAATCATCCCACTTCAGTTCGTAGGCTTCAAGAAGAGCCAGATGGCAACAGACGTTGTTATTGAGGACAGCACATCACAGCAGAAGCTAAAGGCAAATGTTGCTGCTCAGATTATGGCATTCGCTTGTGGTAAGGATGATGACAACAGAAACAAGTATTTCGAGGGTAACCGTCCATCATCAATCATTGTTGGTGATCAGCTTACACCAGAGACACTTGGTGCACTTCTTGCACACTTCGAAAACAAGGTTATGTTCCAGGGATTTGTATGGAATGTAAACTCATTCGATCAGGAAGGTGTTCAGCTTGGAAAGGTACTTGCAAAGAAGGTACTTGCAGGCGATACATCAGATGCTCTTGCAGCATACGCAAAGCTTCTTGATATCTAAAAACGAATGACTTCTTATGGACCACTTAAGGAAAAGGCCCAAAAGAACATATATTAAATTTAAATAAAATTTGGCTACTTCGTATTGAAGTAGCCTTTTTTTTAGGGTAACATAACATCTAGTTGAAATTAGCTGTGAGGGATTCTTTTCCATATCGCAGCGGAGGTAAAAATGGAATATGTAGATAAAGAACAGGAACAGGTCACAAAGACCTTCAAAGGTGAGAAAAAGAAGCTGGCACAGATGACATTTGGCCAGAAGCTTGAATATATTTGGGAGTACTACAAGTTTCACATTATTGTTACCCTGCTTATCATAGGAGTGATTGGGTGGGGTGTGCACCACGCCATGACATACGTACAGTACAAGTTTTACGGAATGATTATCAATTCGGGCCAGTATGATGAAAAGGTGCAGGATCAGCTCCATGATATTCTAAAGATGGAAAAGCATGATGGAGTTGGTATCACAGCAGATTTATATACAGCTGACTATGCTAATATGGGTGGCTATGGCAACAAGCTTGATATTTACGTTATGGCAGGGCAGCTTGATTTTGCCTTTACGGACAAAGCAGGTGTTGAATATCTGGTAAACATGGGTGCAGTGAAGGATATTAAGGATACAGCTCCGGATTCCCTTCTTAAGAAATGGGATTCGGAAGGCTTGCTCTACAGCATGGATGTGACAGATGATTCTGGAAAAACTGGCACGTATGATGTAGCTGTTGATATCAGCAACAGTCCAATACATAATTATTTTGGTTTGGATGACAACACCAAATATCTGGTAGTAGCAGATCTTTCAGGTAGCGAGGAATACCTTAGCAATTTCTATAGGCTACTTAATAAAATCGAGATGGGAGAATAGTTTTGGGAAGATTTTTTAACAGCAAATTTTTTGATAGCATTACAAAGGCTACAGACGTTTTAATATTAGGATTCTTTTTTGCAATTTGTTCATTGCCTATTTTTACAATAGGAGCCAGCTCTACAGCTCTTTACTACACCACACACAAGGTGGTTTATAAAGGTCGTGGATATGACAGAGAGTATTTCAGATCTTTCAAAGAAAACTTTAAGCAGGCCACATTGTCTTGGTTGATTTTTATGCTTGCTTTTGCAATCCTTGCAGGAGATATTTATATCACCAGACATATGGTAACACCAGGAAGCCCACTTGCAGCAGCTTCCATCTTTTTCCTGATATTACTTGTATTTACAATTGTTTGGGCGATTTATCATTTCGCTTATATCGCACGTTTTGAAAATGGATTCAAGGAATCATTCAAGATATCATTTATCTTTATGATTTTAAATATTCAATGGAGTATTGTAATAGTACTGGTTAGCGCAGCGATTCTTGTGCTTATGTACTACATTCCATTTTTGATTCTTTTTGCGCCAGGGCTTTTCTCTTGCGGGCTCCATCCGATTTTAGAAAATGTATTCCGCAAGTATATGACTCCTGAAGATATTGCAAAAGAAGATGATTAGAATTATCACAACTCATATTTGGATTTTTTCTTGGTTATTTCAGCCATGTATCCTGCAGTGATAATACCTGTCGGAAGTGCGATTACAGCCATTCCAACAAGTGCGGAAACCATAGTAATCAGTCTGCCTATAGGCGTTACAGGATAGATATCACCATAGCCTATGGTAGTGATGGATATGGTAGCCCAATAAATTGCATCAAAGAATGTGTCAAACAAATCAGGCTCCAACTGGAAAATCAACATAGCAGAAACAATAATATAAACGATAATCAAAACAAGAACAGCAACCAGTTGTTTCTTCACTTTTCTTACTACGTTGGCAATGACTATCATTGTCTTTGAATATCTAATTAGTTTTAAAACTCTAAAAATTCTAAATAGTCGTAGCAAACCAATCCAAGAGGAAATAGGTAAAACTATATAGATAACCGGCACAATTGATAGAAAATCAAATATAGCCAGAGGTGTAAATATATAGGCGATATATGCTTTGTAGCTTTTATATCCCATTTTGTAATCAGCAGTGTAAACTCGAGCTACGTAGTCGATAGTGAATAGTACGCTGGTGACAAGGTCGATTGCTATTGTGTAGTTGCTGTTTCCTTTCATAGTAAGAGGAATTAGACCCACTATGATTGCGATTGTCATCAGTCGGTCGTAGGCACGGCTTGAAATATCTCCTACGCTGCCTACTTCAAGAACCTCATAAATTCTTCGTTTAAAATCGTACATAGGCTACCTCTAGAAATATTCTTTAACTAATGCAATAAGACCAAGTGCAATCAAGCCCACAGCAATCAAGTCACACAGAGCTACAAAGCGGGCGGCTTGCTTTGTTTTATTGTTCTCGATAATACCAGAATCACTTATTAATGTGTCTTTATTATTCTTATCAGCCATGTGTATTACCTCTCATAACTACACTATGTGAGGTAATAATATCATAAAGGTGTGAATTAATTGTTTTTTATGTTGATTAGAGAAAAAGCCTATCGACAGAAAATGGTTGGATTGATATTCTATAGATATGGAACATTATAAATTTTTTCAAAATAAAGAATGTGAATATTTCCCTTGTCACAAGGTGGACAATCCAGAGGATTTTAACTGTCTGTTTTGTTATTGTCCCCTTTATTTTCTTGGAGATAAATGCGGTGGGAATTTTCAGTATACAAAGTCTGGGATTAAATCCTGTGTGAATTGTAATAGACCGCATTTACGAGAGAATTATGATGAGATAATAGCGGCACTAAAGGCTTCTCGTATAGGAAAAGAAGATCCCTCATAAGTTAGAAATGACAAAAGCTTCCCTGGTATGGGGAAGCTTTTTATACTTAAGACAAAGTCTCTTGGCTCTCTTGAAACTTTTCAATGGATAGGAAATTTTAATTCTATTGTGAAAATCTCTCTGACAGTGATGGTTCTGCTGTCACCACCCTGACGTTTCATCAGGCTATTAATACTTATCAATCCGATTTTTGCACTTTCATTTTTCCGTGGAACCTGACGGATTTTGTTGCTGATGGCAAGTACAGCGTGTTCGGAATCATGGAAGACGCGAACACGAACAGGCTCAGATTCATCTGCATATTTATCAATATTCGTAAATACGTTATTGAATACTCGAAGCATGTCATTCATGTTTACATTTATCAAAAAGCTTTCCATAGGATCTTCAATTTCGAAACTGAATCCCTGTGATTCCAATGGAAGTGATAGTTCACCGATTAGCTGCATGAAAAGCTCTACGCCATCCACTTCCTCTAATGCTTCTGCAGGACGTTCTGGATGTGGGTCAAATGCGAGGAAGTATTCAAAAAGTCGGTCTGACATTTCTTTTATCTGGTGACAAGTATTTAAAGCTGTGTCTATATATTTGTCCATTTCTTCGGAAGAGCTATAGTGATGCTCCTTTAAAATTTCCAGATAACCCATTTGAGTGGTAAGGGGTGTGCGCAAATCATGAGAAAGTGCTGTAACCAAACTATTGTTGGCCTGAATAGCCTGGGTTTCATTTTTCATTTGCTGAGCAAGAGCTACACGCATGGAATTCAGGCTTTCAGCTACCTGGGAAATTTCGTCATTGCCCTTTACAGGAATTTGAAAATCCAGATTCCCACCCTCAAGGATATTGATACCTGTTGTAACATCCTTTATGTAGTGAATCTTTTTTCTGACAAAGTGAATAAGGATGAATATGATAACCAGAGCACCACAGGCAATGGAAAGACGTTGTAGCCTAAGGAATAAATCGAAATTTACATCTGAACACAGTACCAGATTGGCATTTCCATCTGCCAGTTTGATTGGAGCCTTTGTTACATCGTAAAAGGATTTATATTCATCAAGTAATTCTTTGAATTCAGTATCGTTTGCAGGAATTGGTTTTACACTTTCATCTTCTTCAAGACTCATAAAAGTGTTGTAAATTATCATGTCATCCTGGCGTATATAGAAAAGCACAGTAGGATGTTTATCGTACCAATCTTCCAACTTGGACAGGTCTTCAGATGAGACATTGTTTTCGTAGATAAATGTCTGCATGTCGTCCACGATTGTGGATACTTTATGAGGGGAATATTTGTTGTTTGCCCATTTGGAATAGGCTGTCTTTTCACTGATAAATGTCAGTGACATATAGCAGCAAAAACCGATAATGAAGGAAAGTAATACACACCATGAAAGCTCGATATATAGTGACTTGGTAAAGAAGCGAATAAATTTTTTCACTGTAGCTTATAACCCTTTCCCCATACGGTAAGAAGATGACGAGGATTTGATGGGTCCTCCTCTATTTTTGTTCGAAGGTTTCTGATGTGAACCATAATTGTGGCATTTGAGCTGTACAGATATGGTTCATTCCAGATTGTTTCGTAGATCAGCTGTGCTGAGAAAACTCTGCCAGGGCTGCTAATCAAAAGCTTGAATATTTGATATTCCAACTCGGATAAATCCAGGCTTACCTCTCTGCCCTCTGAGTTTGTGGTAAAGACTTCGTTTCGATCTTTTGCCACTTTGAAAATATCATGAGTGAAATAATTGTCATCCACAGCCGCCTCCTTGCCCTTGTACACGTAGTAGCGGCGAAGAAGAGATTTCACTCTGGCAGTTAGCTCTGCATGGGAGAATGGTTTTGCCAGATAATCGTCTCCTCCAATAAGAAGCCCGAGAGACTTGTCTGAATCTGTACCTTTGGCTGTCAAAAACAGGATTGGCATTTGATATTTCTCACGTATTATTTTGCAGACATCCAGTCCGGATTTGCCAGGCATCATGATATCCAGGATTACAAGATCGATGGTATCATCCACCATGGATAGAGCGCTGTCGCCATCTGTAGCTTCAAGTACTTTGTAGCCTTCACTTTCTAATAGTATTTTAATAATATTTCTAATTTCTTCGTTGTCATCAACGGTAAGGATTTTTTGATTTCCCATAAATAATACCTTTCAAAATCAAATTTCAAATGTGTATAAGCCTGCAATCATAGAACAGGCATTAATAACTAATACCATGCATCTGATTGTATAGTATCATAAATAATTAGAATATTCCTTGATTTAAGGGTTTTTAAGATTTCTTTAGAATCCTAATAATGGTATACTTTACATTAGACCCTGAGGTAATAATAACATTAAATTGTGACTTCTTGTGGTTCATAAGAAGCTCACAGTAGTAATTGTTTGAATACGAGAGGTGATTGTGTATGAAAAATACTAACATGAACGTGGCAGCCGCAGTTGACAATAGAAATCAAGTGATTGTTAAAACCAGTATAATTGGTATTGTGGCAAATATTTTTCTGGCAGGATTTAAGGCGTTGGTTGGACTTTTATCAGGTTCCATAGCCATAATTCTTGACGCAGTAAACAATTTGTCTGATGCCCTTTCATCGGTGGTGACTATCATTGGTACAAAGCTGGCAGGTAGAATGCCTGATAAGGAACATCCTATGGGACACGGCCGCGCGGAGTATCTAAGTGCTCTTTTTGTATCAGCAATTATCATATATGCAGGTCTTACATCCTTGAATGAATCTATTCTTAAGATTATTCACCCAACAAAGGTTGAGTACGAGACAATTACTTTGGTGGTGCTTGTAGCAGCCATCTTTGTGAAGTTCTTCCTGGGAAGATATGTGAAGGCTACAGGTGAGAAGGTGAATTCCAGTGCTCTTATCGCCTCTGGCGCAGATGCAAGTTTTGATGCCATTATTTCTGCGTCGGTATTGGCATCTGCAATTATTTATTTGGTTTTTGGAATTTCTCTGGAAGCCTTCGTAGGTGTGTTCATCTCAATCATGATTGTTAAAGCTGGTTGGGAGATTATGTCGGATACTTTGGATGATATTCTTGGACGTCGTCCAGACAGAGAGCTTACTGTTGGAATCAAGCGTCTTATTTGCGAGGAGCCTGAGGTTCGAGGTGCTTACGATTTGGTTTTAAACAACTATGGTCCAAACAAATTTCTTGGCTCGGTACATGTGGAGCTTCCAGATGTGATGACAGTTGAAGAGGTAGACAATCTCACACGTCGAATTCAGGAAAAAGTATTTAAAGAGACAGGTGTTGTTCTTACAGGTGTAGGAGTTTATTCTTACAACACAAAAAATGATGAAGCTGCTCGTATTCGTAATAAAGTTCTTGAACTTGTAAAGCAGCATGATTGGGCTCTTCAGCTTCATGGTTTCTATGTAAATACGGATACAAAGGAAATGCGTTTTGACGTAGTATTTAGCTTTGATATTTCACATATTGAAGGTGTTGAAATAATATATAAAGAGGTTCTGGATCAGTATCCAGATTATGAAATCCAAATAGCTGCAGATGTGGATGTGGCTGATTAGGAGGGAAAAATGAAACAAACACAGGATAAAGAAAGAAATCTTACAATGATGATGGATGAGTATGAGCTTACAATGGCTAATGCATACTTTAACGATCCAACCATCGATCCAAATACCAAAGTTAGCTTTGATGTATTTTACAGAAAGAATCCAGATGGAGGCGGTTTTGCTATTTTTGCAGGTCTTCAGCAGATAAAGGATTATCTTTTAAATATGCACTTTACAGAAGAGGATATTGAATACCTCAGAAGTGTAGGTCATTTTACAGAAGATTTTTTAGAGTATCTAAAGAACTTCAAATTCACAGGTGATGTAGATGCTTTCCCAGAAGGAACAATTATGTATCCAAATGAGCCAATCATCACAGTCACAGCTCCAATCATCGAGGCGCAGCTGGTTGAGACAGAGATTCTTGCACAGGTAAATCATCAGTCTCTTATTGCTACAAAGGCTAGTCGAATTGTGAGAGCTGCAGCAGGACGTCCAGTATCAGATTTTGGCGCAAGACGTGCTCACAACAATGATGCCGCAATTTATGGAGCCAGAGCTGCATACATCGGTGGCGCAGCTGGTACAGCCACAGTTTCTGCAGGTCAATATTTCAATATTCCTATTGGCGGAACAATGGCTCACAGCTATGTAATGTATTTCACAGATGAAAACAACGACTATAGCAAATCGGAGCTTCAGGCTTTCAGAAGCTTTGCAAAGAGCTATCCAAATAACTGCATACTTCTTGTAGATACATATAATGTATTAAAATGTGGTGTTCCTAATGCTATCAAAGTATTTAAGGAAATGAAGGAAGCAGGAATTGAATCAAAGAGCTTTGGAATTAGAATTGATTCTGGCGATTTGGCATACCTTACAAAGAAAGCCAGAGTGATGCTTGATGAAGCAGGTTTTAAAGATGCAAAGATTATTGTCAGCAATTCATTGGATGAGTACACCATCACATCTATTCTTCAACAGGGTGGGCAGGTTAGCTCATTTGGTGTTGGTGAGCGTCTCATTACTGCAAAGTCTGAGCCTGTTTTTGGTGCTGTTTACAAGCTTTGTGCAGTGACTGATGTAAAAACAGGAGAGACCATTCCAAAGATAAAGATTTCAGAGGCAGTAGAGAAAATTACAAATCCAGGTCTTAAGGATGTATATCGTATCAAGGATGAAAATGGTAGAGCAGTGGCAGATATGCTTGCTATTAAGGGTGAAAATGTAGACATGTCTCAACCAGGTGGATACAAATTTATCGATCCAGAACAGCCATGGAAGAGCACCCATATCTTTGAAAACTGTACAGCAGAGCTTCTTCAGAAGCCTCTTATCAGAAATGGAGAAGCAGCAGTTCCAGATGAGGATATGCAGACTATTAGAGCAAGGGTTCAAAATCAGTTGGAGACTAGTGTATGGCCAGAGGAGCAACGTTTTGAAAATCCTCACAAACATTATTTGGATATGACACCAAACTACTACAGCATGAAAATGGAGCTCTTGCGTAAAGAGGATAAGTAAATTGATATCAGATACACAGCTTAAAGAATTTAATACTAAGCTTGCATTGCAGGATTTAGCCCTTGAGTTTACGGACCAAGGGCTTTGTCTTACTGATGGAAAGCTTCAAATAATAGCAGATTTCAGAGAGATGCTTCCTCGACTAAAGCAGAGTAATTTGCAGAGGGAGATGTTGGTGAAGGCTGCCAGAATTAAAGGGCAGGAAATGCCTCAAACACTTGTGGATGCCACGGCTGGTTTTGGAGAGGATTCTCTGATTTTGGCTGCTGCAGGCTTTCAGGTTCGTCTATATGAATTCGACGAAATAATTGCTGCGTTGCTTATGGATTGTATGGATCGCGCAAAAGAAATTCCTGAATTGAAAGAAGCAGTTGGTCGAATGGAATTGATATGTGGTGATAGTGTACAGGGGCTAAAATCCCTTGATTACAAGCCTGATATTGTACTTTTAGATCCAATGTTTCCAGCCCGGCAGAAAAGTGCTTTAATAAAAAAGAAATTTCAGTTGATTCAAAGGCTGGAAAGCCCTTGTTCCACAGAGGAGGAGCTTCTAGAGGCTGCTCAAATAGCAGATCCAAAGCGAATAGTTATAAAGCGCCCACTGAAGGGACCATTCCTTGCAGGAAAGAAACCAAGCTACAGTTTAGAAGGTAAAGCTATTCGTTACGACTGCTTTGTTTTCGCTAGAAATTAAACATTTTTTCACAGAATTCTCCAATTTATGTATTACTATAGGCTTAGTGAAGTTTAAGTTGGAGGGGCTGAATGAAGCGAATCAAAAGAAAAACAATTGTAAATCGCATATCTAATCGTGTTGCATTAGCGTTGATTATATCAATTACTTTTCTGACTATTTTTGATGTAATTTATATGGGAAAATCCATAATGAATGAGCAGATGACAGAGCTGGATTTGGCAACAAGGTTGATTTCGGATCAGGTTGATGATTTCACTGCTGATATGATGACGGTTACGGAGGATATGGCTAGTTCCCTTACAGCACTTGGGGCGATTGATGATGTGACTGTCAGAGGTGTAATTGATAGGGTTGCACTGAATCATCCGGAATATTATTATGTGTATTTTGCTGATAAGCTTGGAAATATTACCATGGCTAGAGGTGTTGAGTTTGCTCCTGGCGTAGATCCTAGAGAAAGAGTTTGGTATAAGAGCGCGGAGGCTGCTGGACATTCAGTTGTTATAGATCCATACATTAGTGCTACGTCACCGGATGTAATTATGTCAACCGTTGCAACACCGGTATATTGGGGCTCCATGATGGTTGGTGTAGTTGCAGTTGATGCAAACATCCAGACAATCAAAGATTTTATGGATACCATAGATTTTGAAAACGGAGCATATGGTTTTCTATTGGATAGTCAGGGCAATTATATAGTTCATCCAAAGGAGGAATTTAATCCTACTACGGAGAAGGTAGTAAACATTGATGAGGTTCGTCCTGAACTTCGAAAAGCTTTAGATAAAGCTGGAAATGATTTTGTTTATTCAAAGGATTATCGTGGCGTTGATATGGTGTTTTACGCTGCTGATTTGGAAACAAGTAAATGGACAGTAGTAGTTGCATATCCTCGTAAGAACGTTTTAAATGTAGTATATCGAGGTGTTTTGATTGCACTGATAGTTGCGTTGCTATCCATGTTGATTGCGCTTATCGACATTAGAAGGATGATAAGATCTATCCTTAGTCCGATTGGCAAGATTGGACCAGCCATGGAGCGAATCATAAACGGCGATTTTACAACAAAGTTGAATTTTGCAACTCATGATGATGAGATAGGTGATTTGCAAAATACAATGGCGATGCTTATAGCGGACCTGTCAGATATTATCGAAGCCGAAAAGCATGTATTAGGTGAGATGGAAAGAGGAAATCTTACAGTTGAAGACATTGATGAGCTTCCTGGTGATTTAAATGAGATTTCCAAGGCTGTTAATTCTATCAAGGAAAGCTTCAATGATATAATTTCCGACATTCAGTTCTCGGCAATAAATTTACAAAGTTTTGCTATGGGAATAAATGAGACCAGCGATTTGGATGATATGAGAATGGTATTTGAAGAGCTATCTGCGGAAGCAAATGCTCTTATGGACAAGACATCAAGGTTCAATACAGGTTGTGCATCAACAGACAATTCCTACGAATATAGCAATGAACAAGTAGATTTTAGTAACGATTATCAAGATGATTTTTAGGATAAGGATTTTTAAGGAGTCTCTACAAATGTTGGAGACTTCTTTTGTTATGTTTTTACAAAAATTAGCGCAACCGATTGCAATGATAATCCTGTTGTGCTAATTTTATTTATTGTATTCATTGAAATGTGAATATATAGCCGAAAACGGCAGATAAGGTGAGAAAAATGGGACATACATTAGATTCAATAGCCAAGGAATTGGGGCTTAGTAAGACTACAGTCAGTCGCGCAATTTCAGGTAAAGGTAGAATTTCAGAAGAAACAAGAAAGAAGGTCAATGATTATATCAAAAAGATTAATTATAGACCTAGTGCTGTTGCGCGCTCTCTTGCATCAAATCGTACCTTTAATGTGGGCCTTGTTGTGCCTGCAGATTCGGCTCTTGGAGAAATGCCATACTTCCAGACACTTATGACAGGTGTTTGCGATAGAGCTATGGATTATGATTATGATGTTCTAATTATTTTGGCTGATAATGAGGGAATAACACCTCTCAAACATGCTGTTCAGAATCGCAAAATTGACGCGGTTGTTGTAAGTCGATGCGAGAGAGACTCAAAAGTTATTAACTTTTTGAAGGATTCAGCTATTCCTTATATTGTTGTTGGAAATCCAATGGATCCAGAGGTTCCATATGTGGATCACGACAATGCCGGAGCAGCATCAAGAATGGTGGAAAATCTTATTGATGCTGGCATTACACGAATGGCTCTTATTGGTGGTGGTGAAAATATTAACGTTACCCACAGCCGTTTGCAGGGCTTTAGAAATGGTTTCAAAAACAAAGGTCTAAAAGCAGATGAAGATCTGATTTTCTTAAACATGCATAAAAGTGAACGAATGGATGCAGTGCTAAAGGGTGCCCTTGCAGAGGGGGCAGAATGTATTGTTTGTATGGACGATATGCTTTGTAATTCAGTGCTTAATTGTCTTCATAATGACGGTATTTCAGTGCCAGAAGATGTTAAGCTTTGCTCATTTTATGATTCAAATCTGTTATCTACATCAAAGCCATCTATTACAAGCTTGTATTTTGATGCAAAGAAGCTTGGTGGACAGTGTATCGAGATGCTTATGCGCAACTTAGAAGGCGAAAGTATCATAAGTGTCGTTTTGAGAGACTTTGATATTCAAATGAGAGACAGCACAAATTAGTAAATTTTCATAAATTTACCACAAAATAGTCGTTAAATATGCTGAGTTGACTAAAATCGGGGTTAGGGATAGGATTATGTATATAGAACAACCGGTTGCACATGATTGCGACTTGGAAGTATAAATAATGAATGAAGAAAATGGAGGAAAAATTATGAAGAGAAAGTTAGTATCAGCACTTCTGGTATCTACAATGGCAGTTTCTGCTTTTGTAGGATGTGGGGCAGCAGCTGATGATACTGCAGAGACAACAGCTCCTGCAGAGTCAGGCGAGGAAAGTGATAGTGCTTCAACAGAGGATGCAATCGCAAATCTTATTGCAGCAACAGAAGGTACAGTAAATATTGATCTTTGGTGCTCAGAGACAGAAGAGTATCAGACAGTTATGAAGAAGCTTTGCGATGACTTCGCAGCTCAGTATCCAGATGTAGATTTCAACATCACACTTGGCGCAGTTTCAGAAGCAGACATGAAGGATAGAGTGATTGAAGATGTTGAGGCAGCAGCTGATGTATTTGTATTCCCAGATGATCAGCTTGAGGCACTTGTTAAGGCAGGCGCTCTTAACGAAGTAGCAGCTCAGTACACATATGATATGAACGAGACAGATACTGCAGCTACAGTAGAAGCTGGTCAGTATGACGGAAAGCAGTATGGTTATCCATTCACAGCATCAAATGGATATTTCTTATACTATGACAAGAATCAGTTATCTGATGAAGATGTAGCTTCTTGGGAAGC
>CAMJBT010000077.1 GCA_946403965.1 uncultured Pseudobutyrivibrio sp.
TAGCAAAGCTTTCATTGGCTCCATTTGGGCAGAGAGTAGTGAAGGTGAACTAGAGAGGACATATAGATGAATATACAAATCTTTGGCACTAAGAAGTGCAATGATACAAAAAAAGCTGAGCGATTCTTCAAGGAACGCGGGATTAAATATCAGTTCATTGATATGAAGGAAAAAGGCATGAGCAAGGGCGAGCTAACAGCTGTGGCTAATGCCAATGGTGGAATAGATGCCATGATTAATCCGGATGCAAAGGATAAGGATGCGCTGGCTTTGATTAAGTATATTGCTGAGGAGAGTAAGCTGGAGAAACTGCTTGAGACTCAGCAGGTAATCAAAACACCGGTTGTTAGAAATGGAAAGCAGTCCACATTAGGTTATCAGCCTGATGTGTGGAAGAAGTGGGAGTAGTTATGAATAAGAAAGATCAAATGACAGTAGAAAACTTTGTAAGCACAGGAATGGAGCTTGAGACTCTGTACACCTGCTTCCCAGATTTTTCTAAGGAAGAGATTGCAGAGATTTACAATAACTACAAGGATAATCAGCCTGTAGATGCTGATGGACATACAATGAGCATTAACTGCTCATAGGAATAAAATCGGAGGGGAAAATTTAGGATTATATATAAGCCATTATACCGGTGTGTATAGTGGCTTTTACAATACTAAAAATAAAAAGTAGGAAGGACACAATTGTGCCCAAAACAGTCACTTTAGTTGTTTATAATCTTTTGGACAATTTATTAAAATTGATGGCGTAGCGCCTCTTTATTGGGGTTAGGAGGTATCGCCATGAATACTGGCAATGATTATGGACGCAAAATTCAATTATTACAAGATATGCATGGGAATATGTCAAATTATGACCTTGCAGAAAAAGCTGGAATATCAAAGTCAGCTATAACTGCAATTAAGAATAAAGACAGGGCTCCAAGAATAGATACCCTGGATGCGATTAGCGCGGCATTTGGCATGACTACTCCAGATTTCTTGCTTATGGACACTGTTCCTTGTGTGAAGGAAACACTTACTCCGAGAGAGCAGTTACTTATTGAAGCAAAGAGGAAGAGTAAAAATAATCCTAGGTTAAAAGAATTATTTGCCTACTTGGATTATTTGATTGATAAAGGTGATTTATAGATAACATTAATTTCTACTTTGAGAGGCGGGCTGGGAAGATTAGACAACATTTTTAGTATTAGATATGGGTTTTACATAACTTAATATTTTAGGTAATACAAGAATCAAAGTGGTTTAGGCTGCTTTGATTTTTTTATTATACGGGGGATTTGGGGAAAATATGTTATGAATACGGAGGAACAAGAGGAGAATGAAAAAGAGAATTTCGAAAGATGAGGAAGGTATTAACATCATCTGCGAAGGAATGGGATTTGATCCCAAGGTAGCCTATGAGCTTACCAAAATGATGCTGGAGCAATACAGTCGAAGCGTAGTAGCTGGTAAAATTCTTGCAAGTATGACAAAGCCTGACGATGAAGAAAAGGTAAAACGTCAGATGCGTAAGGACTTTCTTAAAATCATGAAGCAACCCATAGAGGAATCTAGGGAAATTCAAAGGAAGCTTTTATGGCAGGTATCTGAGTGTGATTGGTTGGCTGAGCCAAGAGATTATGTGCTTAAAGGAATGAGTGAGTACGGTAACTCAGGACCTATCTATGTGACCATCATCAACAACTGCTTTTTATCTAAAGTAAAAAAGACAATGGTTGCGCTTGCTCAGGAATTAAAGTTTTCGGTTTCTAGTTTGGAAAACAAAAAGAGAGAAGCAATCAAGCTTTTTGGAATCATGATGTATCGTTATGCTCATAAGCAGGATGAAGAGGATACAGAATAGTGTGGTTTATGCCTACGGTTTTTGATGCCGTGGGCATTTTTTTACATGGTTGTTACATGGTTGTTCTATGCATTTTACATGATGGTTGTAGTATTGCTGGAACATTATTCTATCTTTTCTGTAGGTTTGGTATAGATTGTTTGGATGATTGTTGTGGGAATGTTATATGGTTGTTAGACAATGTTTATGGATTTGTTGTAAGCCACTGACTTTTCTTTATGATATTATACACTTACGCGTAAGATATAAAGGCTATAGCAGTTTAGGGAGTACAATTTATGGAAGGAGAATAATGTATGCGTGAGATAAAAAGGATTAGCTGTCCTGTCTGCGGTAGGGTTTTTATTAAAGGTCTCAGTGGCGTATTGGAATGTAATTGTCCATATTGCAAGATTGGGCTTAAAATAATCGCAGATGAAGGTAACATCACCATTTTTGGTGAATACTAAATATCAATATTGATTACATAATTTCATATATATGAGTCAGTTGTGTTAGCACTGTAGTTGTCAAGAGAGCAGCATGAGCGCAGGCAGCTGGCAAGAGTTTGTGGCACGACTATGAACATCAAAGAGTGTTGAAAGGCGGGGCAAAACAGAAGGAAGTATCTAGAAATAGATATTCTGTTTTGCTTCGTCTTTTTTTGATGCTCTTTTACAGCTTCCTTCTGGAGCCCCGAAAGGGTGAAAAGATGGAAGAAAACAAAGAGTACGAACTTGTGAATCTAGAGATTGAATATCCAGGAATCCAAGGAGGAGTTAAGTGGGCTGTGATAACTGATTTGCCTGAGGAATTAATTAAAGAACGATATGAGGAAGAACTGAAGAAGTACTGGCCTTATATTGTGCTGCCTGTTGAACAGGGGGCGGCTTTTAAGGATTTTCATAGGAATGAGCATAAGCATGAGATGAGAAGTATCAGACATCACGATGCATTAGATTTTCAGGATGAGATTCCTTTTGTCCAGGGATATGGAAATCTGGTTGGAAGAAAGTCTAAAGCTAAGCTGGAAGAGGAAGGTATTGTAGATCATGTTTTGCTTAAGTACGCTTTGGCGCAGCTTTCGGATAAGCAGCGACGTAGATGCTATATGTATTTTTTCTGTGATATGGGCGAAGAGGAGATTGCAAGGATTGAAGGTGTTAGCCACCAGGCTGTGCATGACACCTTGAGTAGTGCGGTTAGGCTGCTGAGAAAGGTTATCAGTGAATAGGTGCATTATGTCGTGAAAAATGCACCTTTATAGGTTCAAAAACTTGACAGACTTAAGCTTATAGATACACAATACAATTATAGTAGAAATAGGTTCTAGCATATAAAAATTGGAGGTTTATGATATGGAACAGGGAACTTTTAGTGTTCGTATGAATGAGTCATTAAAAAAGAAAGCTGATCCAGTGGATATAGCATCTTCATCCGATGAAATTACAAGAGAGGGAGCAATGCAAGCTTTTATGGATCTTCGCAATCAGGCTAAAGCTAATGGTGTCTCTGATATGAGTTTAGAAGAAATAAATAAAGAGATTTATTCTAACACTTAGAGAGTTCTTGGATATAATCAAATAACAATACAAGGAGTAGGACTTACAGATTAAAAATCTGTAGGTCCTTATTTTTTTTGAAAAATTTTTGGATTTTACCTTGCAAAATGTCTGACGCCAATATGCGTGATATGAGAAGAATTACTGGCCTTAAAATAGTGATACCCGTGAGCAGGGATATTTCAACCATATTGGCAAAAAATATAAAATATGCCAATATGGTTAATTGACGTTTTGAACAATGGATATTATAATGAATTTAACCATATTGGCAAAAAATGAAATATTTGCCGCAATGGTTTAAAGCGGGGTGAAATAACATGGATAGAGTAGCAGTGATTAAAAATATAGGATTTGAACCTTTTACAAGGCAAGATATATCTAATTCTGCACATACTTTGGTTGCGGACTTTAAGGATACCCAGTTAAGAAATCTGATTGGAAATATGCTTTCCAGTAATGAGATTATACGTGTTGGTAGAAATTTGTATTCAAAGGCTGATGCTTCAAAATTAGAGCAAAACTATTATAATAAGTTTTCTACTGAAGCAGTGGAATTAATGCAACTGATAGACGAAGAGTACTCTGATATAAAATATCAGGTTTGGGAATTACGATGGCTTAATGAGTTTTTAAATCATTTGGTTTCAGCGAATTATATATTCGTTGATGTTGAGAATGATGGTTGTGAATTTGTTTATTCAACGTTGAATGAAGAATACAGTGGCAAAATTTTGCTTAAGCCTACACTCAAAGAGCTTGATTATTATTCTGGAGATAACACAGTGATTATCGAGCGACTTATAAGCGAGAGTCCAAGAACTAATGATTTACAGCATGGTACACCACTAGAAAAAATTATAGTAGAATTATTTGCAAACAAAACTCTTGTTGAAATGGTTTCTAGGGGAGACTACCCGATGATGCTTGAAGAAATGTTTAAGAAGTATACAATTAATCAAACAAAGCTATTTAGATACGCCAAGCGAAGAAATAAATACGAAGAATTGGTTGAATACATTCGAGATAATACAAATATTAAACTTATTTAAGGGGATAATAATGATACTTGAAGAAAACTTTACAATTGAGCATATCGAGGAGATAAAGGAATCTAGAAAAGTAGATAAGAATATACTAGAGAGAAGTATATATGCCTTGGGATTACTTGAAGCATTGGCACGTGTTGGATTACCTTTTATATTTAAAGGTGGCACAGCTCTTCTTTTGCTTTTGGATACGCCGAGGCGTTTATCTACTGATATAGATATTATCGTTAAGCCAGATACTGATTTTGAGCATTATTTAGAAGCTGCTTCTCAGATAATTCCATTTAAAGCGGTGGAAGAGCAGGAGCGAAAAAGGGCGGGAAATATTGAAAAAAGACATTACAAATTTACATATGATTCACCTGCTTATGGTGGTGATTTCTACATTCTCTTGGATATTTTATTTGAAGAAAACCATTATGCTAGAACTATTGAAAAGCCAATAGCAAATTCATTGATAATAACAGAAGAGCCTTATTTTAATGTTACAATGCCGACTGTAGACTGTATTTTAGGTGATAAGCTTACAGCATTTGCTCCACATACAACTGGTATTCCTTACGGCGTAGGCAAGGAATTAGAAATAATTAAGCAGATGTATGATATAGCATCGTTATTTGATGCAAGTAGTAATTTTGAGGACGTGTATAAATCATACATGGATACCGTAAATACGGAAATAAAATACCGCGATATTGATATCACTTATGAAGCAGCTCTTATGGATACAATTGATGCAGCTGCTACTATTGTATCAAGAGGTCATTATGGGGAAGATTATCGTCTTTTACTGTCTGGAATAAGAGCAATTAGCACCCACATTTTTGATGAAAAGTTCTCTGCTGAAAAAGCTGTGCTTCGTGGTGCAAAGACTATGTATGCTGCAGCGTGTATATTAAAAAATGTGCCTATTAGAAAGATTACAGATATTGATGCATATAAAGATGAGAATCTTTCTGATTCGGTATATTCATCAATTTCTAAAATCAGAAATTTTGATAAACTAGGTTTTGCATATGCTGTTGAAGCTATTAGATTATTGAATAGATAAGAAGGAATCCCGTTAATAAGGACTTACAGATTAAAAATCTGTAGGTCCTTATTTTTTTTGAAAAATTTTTGGATTTTACCTTGCAAAATGTCTGACGCCAGTGGGAATTAGTGAAGGGTATTTTTTTCTTCACTAGTAAATTGACAACTTAATAGCATTCATCAGGTACGTTCCTGTATACCGGAGCCTCATAGGTTCGCCTTGCGCGATATAGCCTCACTGGAAAATTGGTAGCACCAATCTGGCCATGATAGATACAGGGATAATGATACTTCCGCTTAGCCACAATTATCAAAATGGGAGCGGCCTGGCGAGAACCGCGGGGAGGGTAGAGCCTATGGAGCTGTGCTGCAGCCGCCTGATGAATGCATTAACTATAAGAGAAGGAAGGGAGGATAATCACTGATGCGGATAAAAAGAGGAGATGTTTATTTAGCTGATTTAGATGATAGATTTGGTTCAGAACAAATTGGTGTTAGACCAGTGGTGATACTACAAAATGATAAAGGGAATAAATATGCGCCAACAGTCACTGTTGCCCCTATAACAACCAAGATTCACAAAAATCTTCCTACACATGTATTGATATGTAATATAGGCGGGATAAAAAGAAAGTCTGTAATACTATGTGAGCAGATTACCACTGTAGACAAGAACCGATTATTAACATATATGGGAAGAATCGATAATCGAACCATGAATACAAAAGTAAGACGTTGCCTGGAGATACAGTTAGATCTTACTTTCCATAAAAACCATAGGGGCAGGTATCGCAGATGAGGCGAGACGTATTATTGTCATATGCTGCTTCCACAGGTATTATTGATATGGATGCCATTGAATTAGCTGTGGAAGAAATGAAAAACAACGAGATTGTTGAAAAATACCACAGCTATGCGATATGGAAAAATGAAAAAGGTCTATGGTGTACTCACATAAGAGATGAGGAGGGGAATGTTAAGATACGACGGCGTAAGACCCAAAGAGAATTGATTAGTTATCTGGCAAAGCATTATAAACATGTGGTCAATATAGTTCGTATCAATGATGTTTTTGAACAGTGGATAAATGAAAAAATCCAGTATGGAGAAATAAGGCGTCAATCCTATGATCGTTATGTAAATGATTATAAAAGATTTTTTTCAAAGGATTTAAGTATTACTAAGAAAGAATTCTGCTACATCACAGAGGAAGACTTAGAACACTTTATAAAACGAACCATCTATAATAACAAGCTTACAAGAAAATCATATTCAGGCCTTGTTACTCTATTAAAAGGTATTTTCAGATATGGCAAAAGAGCCGGATATACTGATTTAAGTATCACGAACTTTTTCGGGGACTTAATGCTTTCCAACAGTATATTTGAAAGAAAGTATAAAGATAGAGATAAAGAGGTTTTCAATGAAGATGAAGTGGAATGTATTCTTACCTATTTGAAGTACAATCAAGATATATGGAACCTGGGATTAAAGCTACAGTTTGAAACAGGAGCCAGAATAGGTGAGATAGCAGCCTTAAGATTTGAGGATACTACTGAGGATAGTATTCTGATAAGGCGAACTGAGGTAAAGTATAGAGATGACGATGGCAAGTGGAGGTTGGAAGTTGCTGAAGTACCAAAAACCGAAGCTGGCTACAGAGAAATCTTTTTACCTGCAGAAGCTCAGAATACTTTAAGAGCCATAAAGGAGCTGAATCCACAAGGAACATTTCTTTTCGAGAATGAAGGTAAGCGAATTCGTTCTGGTACCTTCAATCATAGATTGACCAGAGTATGTGAGAAAGTAGGTATTCCACCAAGATCTACTCACAAAATTAGAAAAACATATGGAACAACTCTTATTGATAATAATGTAGATGACAGCATTGTGGCAGAGCAGATGGGACACAAAGATATTTCTACCACAAGAAAGATTTACTATTATTCAAATAAGAGCAGGGCAAACAAGAGAGAACAGGTTCGAGCGGCTTTGAAAGGCATTTAAATTACAAAAGTCACTGAGGTCACTGATTTACAGTTTTCAGAAAAATCTTGTAAAGCCCATAAAATCAACAATTAACACAATCCAGGAGATGGAGATATATAGTTCGATTCTCTCATCCCCTGCTATAAAGCGTAATAAACGATGATTCGTTTATTACGTTTTTTTTGTTTTTAAAAATAAATATTTACTATTCACATGATTTGTTCCTAAAAAGTAGGTCACAAATTAGCCTGTGTCCTTGTTATTCAAACTAACAAAAAGCAACTAGAATATGCCTGTTGAGGCATTGAATATAAAAAAATGTAGTGATATAATAATTATAAATATTCAGATAATTCTGTCAGAATATTAATGGGGTTTATACAAATGACATTATAATTTTTACACAAAAGGAGAGGGATTATGCTTGCTACATTGGTACCACTTTTTTATGAGGACATGTCTGTTGCCTCTTATTGCTTGTATGCTCAAAAGGAGAATATGTTTGAAAACCCACATCTACTAGTAGCCGGAAAATATGATGGCGCTGGTTCTATTGTAGGTCTTGAAGTTTTTGAAAGTGTGTCTGAGGACGATTTAGTCGCAAATTGTGACATCATTATTCCAATTAATAACATCTCACTGTTTGCAAACATTGAACAACAATTAACTGGTTTTGATGGTCGTATAATTCTTTTGATGGATCATTCAATTAAACCAGAAGAATCCTACAGTAAACGTCTTCTTGACTTGAAGAGTAAAGGCTTCAAGATTGGTATCAAAGATCTGCCGTTAAATACTATTGAAGATTATAAATTTATGCTAAAGGATTTTGATTTGTTCTTAATAAATAGCGAGACAGGGGATGTTGTAGAGCAAGCAAAGGAATTTAGAAAATATATGCCAGATACTGTTTTTTGCGCAGAGAATCTTCATTCAAAAGAAGAATTTGATGTTGCAAAGGATTCCGGTTTATTCAAGATATTTGAGGGTACATTTTTTAGAGTTCCAATTAATAAGCAGGATACAGAAGTCACTCCAATCAAAATCAATTATATGAAATTAATGACAGTTATAAATCAAAGTGATTTTGATTTAGAGGATGTAGCTAATGTAGTTGCTCAGGACCCAGCCCTTTCTATTGAACTATTGAAAATAGCTAATAAACTTACTATTAATTCAAATATAAGATCAATTAATCAGGCTACTGCATTATTAGGACAGAAAGAAATCAGAAGATGGCTTAATACTACTTTATTTAATGAGCTTGCAGCTGGTAAGCCAAATGAAATTACAAGATTGTCTCTTATAAGAGCTAGATTTGCTGAAAATCTGGCCTCTGCTTTCGATTATGCAATGCGTAAGGACGAGTTATTCCTTATGGGGTTATTCTCATTATTAAACCTGATTCTGGATATGCCTATGGATGAAGCGCTAGAACAGGTAGGTGTAAGTAATGAAATAAAGAAAGCACTAGTTAGTGATGATGGAATCTTTTCGCCACAACTTGAATTTTTGCTTAGCTATGAAGCCGGTGATTGGCAAGAGGTTTCTAGATTAATGGTGCTTCATGATATTGAGATGCATGTTGTTTACGATGCATATGTGGAAGCATTAAAATGGTACAGAAAGATGTTTATACAGTAATCAATTATATGAAATAACAATCAAAAAAATCATAAAATATTAAAAAATGACCATATATAAGCCATGGATTATAATATCTGTGGCTTTGTCTTTGATTTAAAACAAAAATTACGCCACAGAGTGTATGAATTTGACATTTTTGAACAATTTTTGCGTTGACATGTGCGTATTAGATGATAAAATCTTTTCATAAACTGTTTCGGGTAAGTTTTTATAATAGGAGTTGAAAGTTTTATGATGTTCAAAATTAGATTAGAAAACACAAATGATGCACAGGAATTTGTTAATGCTGCTTCACAGTGTGGAGGCGATGTTGATCTTCACAGCGGTGTTGTTTATATTGATGGAAAGTCACTTTTAGGTGTTATCGCAATGGGTATCAAAAGAGAACTTAACGTATCAATTAATGATCCAGCAGATTCATGTTTTAAGAAGGCTGTTCAGAAGTTCGTTGTTGCATAAATATCAATAATGTATAATAAAGCCTGTGGGATAATTCTCACAGGCTTTTTATATTATTGTTTTATATATTTTTATATTATTGATATATATATATATATTTATATAATCGATATTTATTTATATTATTGATATTTTTATATTTTGTATAGATTAGATGAAAGTAGCAAGATTAATCACCTCGGAAGGGGAAAAAGCGCAAATTAATTTATCTGTCAGAAGTCTGGTGGAGTTTTTGTTGAGAGAAGGAGACATTGATGACCGAAAAGGCTCGGTAGATCCTTTTGAAGCAATGCAGGCTGGTAGTAGGATTCATAGAAAGATACAAAAATCTATGGGTCCTTTTTATCGTGCAGAGGTTCCTTTAAAGTACAAATTAGAGTGTGATGATTATATTCTTGGCCTAGAGGGACGAGCTGATGGAGTTATTTTAAACTGCGATGAAGATGGAGTAGTATTGTCTGCCACGGTTGATGAAATCAAAGGTATGTATATGGATGTTATGACTTTTGAGAAGCCAGTCCTTGTACATGAGGCTCAGGCAAAATGTTATGCCTATATGATTGCGACAGAGTATGAACTAGATGAAATTGAAGTTCAAATGACCTATGTGAGCCTTGAGACTGAAGAGATAAAATACTTTAATCATACCTATAGCTATGAAGAAATCGAAAAATGGTTTTTGACTATTATAAACATCTTTAAAAAGTGGGCAGATTTTCAATATTACCATAAGCAGGAACTCTTAGAATCCATAGCTGGTTTGGAATTCCCATATGAATACAGAGAGGGACAAAAGAAGCTTGTGGCTGATGTGTATCGTTCTATATATCGAAGAAAAATACTATTTATGCAGGCGCCAACAGGTACAGGAAAAACTATAGCAAATGTTTTTCCAGCGGTGATGGCGTTGGGACAGAATCTTGCAGAGCGTGTATTCTACCTTACAGCAAAGACCGCGACAGCATTAGCAGCTAGAGATGCCTTTGGTCTTCTTGTGGATAATGGTTATGAAGGGCGCACAATAATGCTTACGGCAAAGGAGAAAATGTGTCTTTGTGATGAGGCTGACTGTAATCCTGATAATTGTCCATATGCCAGAGGTCATTTCGATAGGGTGAATGATGTTATATACGAAATAATTACAAAGGAAACAGTCATAACTAGAGATGTTCTTTTATCATATGCAGAAGAATATGTTGTTTGTCCATTTGAGCTTGGACTTGATGTAAGCACTTGGTGCGAAGGTATCATTTGCGATTACAATTATGTATTCGATCCAAATGTATATCTGAAAAGATTCTTTGCGGAGGGAAGAACAGGGGAGCATATATTTCTCATAGATGAAGCTCATAATATGGTCGATAGAGCAAGGGAAATGTATTCTGAAACGTTGATAAAGGAAGAAATTCTGTCCATAAAAAGATATGCTAAGCCAGTAAGTAAAAAGCTAACTAACGCCTTGGAAAAGTGCAATAGAATAATGCTTGAGTATAAAAGGCAGTGTGATAGTGAAATAACAGTTTTTGAAGATATAGACCTGCTATTGAATGCCTGTGATAATTTGCAAATGATTTTGGAGCAATTGTTTAAAAAGGAAATTAAGTTTGGGATATATCAAGATGAGGTTTTGGATTTTTATTTTAGACTGAGAAATTTCACAGCAATTGCATATCAGCAGGATAGTGGTCACTATAGAATATATTGTGATTTTGACGATGATAAAAATTTTAATCTTCATTTATACTGTGTAGACCCATCAGCTCAACTGCAAGATAGACTTAACCTTGCAAGATCCACAGTTTATTTTAGTGCAACGCTGCTTCCTATAGACTATTATAAGGATTTGCTTTGCAATATTCAGGATGTTTATGCTATTTATGTGGATTCTGTTTTTGATAATTCAAATAGAATGTTGATGCTTGGAACAGATGTTACAAGCAAATATGTTAGACGTGGTGAGGGCGAATATTTAAAATTCGCTCGCTACATTAAGGCAGCTGTGGATGCGAAGCAGGGAAATTATATGGTGTTTGGACCATCTTTTAAATTCCTGGAAGACGTAAGAAATGGATATGAATCTATATCAGGGGATGTGGAGATAATTTCACAACAGCAAAACATGAGTGAACAGGAACGTGAGGAATTTCTTTTAGAGTTTGAGAAAAAAAGAGAAAAATCACTAGTGGCATTTTGTACCCTGGGAGGAATTTTTTCGGAGGGCATCGATTTGGTTGGGGGAAAGCTAATCGGTGTTGTAGTATTGGGGGCTGGTTTGCCACAAGTAGGTAACGAAAGAAAGCTCATGTCAGATTTCTTTGATAATCAGGGGAAGAATGGTTTTGAGTATGCTTATCTTTATCCTGGGATGAACAAAGTTATCCAAGCTGCTGGAAGATTAATTCGTACAAAGGATGATGTAGGAATCATAGAACTTCTTGATGAACGTTTTAGATTCTCTAGTTATCGAAAGACATTTCCTCGGGAGTGGCATGACGCCATTTATACCACAGTAGATGACGTTTCGTTAAAATTAACAAATTTCTGGAAGAAAAAAGGGTAAAAACTTATTAGGAGTTGTGAATTTTTTGTGTTATACTTTCCTTAACTGTGAGGCTGCCTGCCAAACTACTAGTTTTTGTGACATAATTTGCTAGTTTTTGAGGCATAACTTACTAGATTTAGAGACATAATAATTTACTAGTTTTTTGAGGCATAATTTCTGGCAGGGGTCTTGTCTCACAGATTACAAAGTAAATATACGGAGGTGTAATGTGGGCAAAGTAAGAAGAGTTTACGTTGAAAAGAAACCACAATTTGCAGTATCTGCCAAGTCACTGTTTTCTGAAATAGGAAGCTACTTAGGCATCAAGAATGTTACGGGAGTTAGAGTCTTGATTCGTTATGACATTCAGGATGTCTCTGACGATGTTTTCAAAAAAGCGGTAAAGACAGTATTTTCGGAGCCTCCTGTTGATAATGTTTATGAAGAGACATTTGATTACAATGGTCGTGTCTTTTCTGTTGAGTTTTTACCGGGGCAGTTTGACCAGCGTGCTGATTCTGCTGAGCAGTGCCTTAAGCTCTTAAATGAAAA
>CAMJBT010000078.1 GCA_946403965.1 uncultured Pseudobutyrivibrio sp.
CTTTCATCACTATTTGTGCCGCGGCTTTTCCGCGGAATGGAGATTTATATGAAAAGTTTGTTACACAGAATTGGGACACGAGTAATTTGTATGTTACTCGTTTTTAATTGCTCATTTTCCCTTGTAGCGTTCGCTGAGGAAGGTGAGCCAGTTTTCAATGCAGCTGAGGCTAGCCAGAGCACATCTGATAGCCAGGCTTCTATGAGTTCAAATTCCGAGTCAGGAAGCACATCATCACCAGAAAATACATCAAATGATAATTCGTCAAATATAGGTGATTCAGATGACGCATCACAGGAGAATTCTGCGCAGAATGGCCAATATTCAACAGGCGCAAACAATCAGAATTCAGGCAATGAGTCTATCGGAAATGATTTAAATGATGAAGTGCTTGACGATGAAAAACTCGGCGAGGATGAGTTAGACGAAGAAGCTCTCGAGAATGAAGATGACGAGAAGAAACTCAAGTTAGAAAAGAAAGAAGTTAATGAGTTACTTGGTGCAGAGGATAATAAGTGCGGCGACAATGCTACATGGGAATATGATGTTAGCACAAAGACTCTTACCATCTCTGGTAGAGGTGCAATGTATGACTATGATTCCGGAGATACATATAATCCAAAATGCACAGCGCCGTGGAGCCAGTATTTAGAGTCAGGTATTGACTATCTAAATATTTCTAATGACATCACTTACATTGGTGCATGCTCATTTATGAATCTTAGAATGTACAAGTCAAATGTTGTTCTTCCATCAAAGCTTACAGGCATTGGTAGATATGCTTTTGCAGAGTATTACGTTGGTGTTAAGAACAGTACACTTACTATTCCAGGCTCAGTTTCAAAAGTTTCTAAAAGTGCATTTTCACACCTTCATGTAGATAATCTCGTTTTCCAAAAGGGAACAAAGGAAATTGGAGATGATGCGTTCAGACAGGCTTATATTAAGAATATTACATGGACAAGTGATATTCAGACTATTGGAGAATATGCGTTTTATTTATCTTATCTAGGGAATTTTACAATTCCATCAGGAGTGAAGACAATTGGTACAAAGGCGTTTGGATATTTACGCGATACCACAGAAATAACTTTCGAGGGTAACCTTCCCAAATTAGAGGAAGAGGCTTTTCTCGATGATGTACTTATTGCATATTATCCAAGCAAAAATACTACATACTCACAGAGTGCCAGGGATAATGCGTCAAAGCAGTTTAAGGGAGTTACATGGATTGAAAATGGTATGACAGCTTCTTCTAAGGCTGGTGACAATATCACTTGGTCTTATGAGACTGGATACAATAGTTCCACATTAAAGTTTGTTGGAACAGGTGATATGTATGATTATGCAGCAAACAACCTACCGCCTTGGTATCAGTATCTTCCAAAGTCAACAAAGATAGAAATTGATTCCAGAATTACTAGTGTAGGTGCGTATTCATTTTACAAATGCGGAAATAGTACACTTACATTGCCTAAAAAGCTTAATAAGATAGGTGATAGAGCTTTTTATGAGTCTGCTATTAGTATAGTATTGCCAGATCAAGTTGCAGAAATTGGAGAACGTGCATTTTATGGTGCTACAATTTGGGATATTAATGCTAATTTCCCTAAGGGAGTCAAAAAAGTTGGAGACGGTGCATTCCAAGGCATCAGAACTTCAAGAAGTTTTTATATCTCATTTGATAAAATCGAATACATAGGAGATAACGCATTTAATCAGAATAATAGTCACATATCATTAAATTGTAGTTTCCCATCTACCTTGCGTTATATTGGAGATAAGGCTTTCGCTTATTGTAAATCAGATGGCAAGGAATTGGTAATTCCAGAAAACATAGAATATATCGGAGAACGTGCAATTTATGGAATTAAGGACGTTAAATTTTCTAAGACATCCTATACTATTCCCAAGAATGTTTCTGTTGCTTCAAACTATATTATGTATGGCACAAATATTACTTCATTGACCTTCAATGATACAGTGAAGACATTTATGCCATATGCAGTTGCTGCACCTAATTCACTTAAGGAAATCAAATTCAACTGTGATTTCCCAAATTTGGATGAAGAATTTTTTAACAACTTTGATAAAGGAATGAAGGTTGTAGTGTACTATCCTGTTGAATCTGAAGGATGGCAGGATGGTATTAAGCGTTTGAAGTATGATTCTGATATAGTAACCTTCAAGCCAATGGGTGATTCTACACAGGTTACATTCGTTGATTTAAAGGGAAAAACAATAGATACAATCGCTGTAAAGCCAGGCGAAAAGATTACTGAGCCGGTAGCACCTTCAGGACAAAAGATTGGTGGTTGGTACACTAGCAAAACAATCCAGTATGGTGATACAAAATGGAATTTTGATGATCCTGTCGTTCAGAAAATGACTTTATACGCGGGCGCACCATATACTGGATACAGAGTTGCGTTTATAGAAGACAATACTAAGCCAATAAAGCTTGTGTCTGTAAAGGAAGGTCAAAAGTTGCCAGAGCCTGCTGAACCTAAGAAGGACGGAAAGAGATTATCTGGTTGGTATCTCATGGATAACGTCTATTACACAGAGTATAAATTCGACAGGGTTGTTACTGAAGATTTTACACTTGTAGCTAGATGGACTGAACCATTTGCAAGTGTTACGTATCACTACAATACTGAAAATCGATCAATAGGCTGGATGACCACTTGGGTTGCTCAGAAGTTTGATTATGAGAATGACACAATAAAAGAAATAGAATCAACCGGATACTTCACCTTCAAGGGTTGGTATTATGATTCGTCATTTACCAAGCCAGTACCAAAGGACCTTAAAATCGAACTGATGAAGGATTATGAAGTTTGGGCAAAGTGGGATAAAAAGCTTATTACTGTTACATTTGACCATAACGATGGTACTGGGAAGAAGCAGGTATTCAAGGTTGAATATGATACTTATCCATCGTCAAAGATTGTATATCCAACCAGAAAGGGGTATAGGTTTAGAGGATGGGCATTATCAAAAGATGCCACTAAAGCTGAATACAAAGCAATTACTGAACCAATGACATATTACGCCGTTTGGGAGGGAGAATCTCAGAGAATCCAATATTATGTAATAACAGGTGAAGACAAACGTTATATAACTAGTGGTTATCAAAATAATGGAACTGTCTTTTCTCGTATGAGCGAAAATATTGATAGTTACATGCCAAAAGATTATGTGTTTGAAGGCTGGTATTTTGATGAAGCCTTTAAGAAACCTATTCCTGAAGGCTATATTATAAACGGTGCAATGACAGTATATGGAAAGACAAGTCCTAAGCCATATACTTTGACTGTAGATCCAAATAATGGCGAAGAAACATATCAGGTACAGGTTCCTTATGGAACCGTTGCGAACTTAAAGACTCCCGTCAAAGAAGGATACGAGTTTAAAGGTTGGTGCGAAGAACGAACAAATACTGAGGGCAAAAAGGTTATTGTTAGTTATGGAGGTGCACCAAAAGTTTACGGTGATAAAACGCTCAAGGCTGAGTACACTTATTTGGGATATACACAGGATATTAGAGTTGAAGGTGTGGAAGATTCTTTCTATACAGGACAGGCCATTACCTTCAAATCACTGAAGGTAACAGATTGCGGCTTCCCTCTTATAATAAACAGGGATTATACTGTTCGCTATGCTAATAATGTCAATGTAGGAGATGCAACAGTAACAATTACATTTAAAGGTGTTTATTCTGGTAAAAAAGTTGTACCTTTCAAGATTAAGCCAATTAACATTGATCCAGAAAACACTGATGCTGATTATCATAATATGCGTTTGGCCGATGAATTTGTTATTTATGCTTTCAATAACAGAATTCAAAAAGGGGTACCAAAACTAATCCATGAGTATGCAGATAATAGCGGAAAGACAACCGTTATCCGTTCGCGTAACCTTGTTCTTAATAAAGATTACAAGCTAGAGTACGAAGGTATAGATTACGGAACAAAGAATCCTGATGCTTTCAAAGCAGCTTGCAGAGAAGAGAATGGTTTGCCAACTCCTTATAAGGTTAAGATTACTGGTAAAGGAAATTACACTGGCACAACATATTTCTATGAAATAATCACAAGTAAAAAGCTAGTTTCAAGGCTATCTGTTGTTGGACTCAAGTCATCTTTGAAATATACAGGAGATGCTATTGTTCCTGATTTCGAGATTAGAGATGGTAGAACATTAGTTGCAACATGCAAGGATGGTGTATTCACTAGTAATGAGCTTGCAGTTAACATCTTAAATAACAAGAATGTAGGAAGGGCTGTTATTCGAATAGCTTCAAAAGATGGTGCTAAAACTTATTATGGAGTTAAGGAAGCATACTTTAACATAACAGGAACTCCGCTAACATCAGCTACTATGACAGGCTTTAAGCAGAATACCGAGTATGCTGATGGAAATGCTATTCTTCAAGATGTTGTGTTTTATGCTAATGCTAAAGCAGCCCGCGAGAAAGATTCTACACAAGCACTTAAGGTGGGCACAGATTATACAGTAAGTTATGCTGATAATCGTAATGTGGGTGTAGCAACAGTAACATACACTGGAAAAGGTCTTTACACAGGAAAGATTGTTAAGAAGTTCAATATAACTGGAGTAAACCTTACAATGGCTAAGGTGAATAATATCGAAAATGTTGACTACAACTATAATTCAAGCACAGTAACTCAAGATAAGATGGAGGTAGTGCTTGGTGAGATTACGCTTAAAAAGGGTAAGGATTACAAGGTAACCTATACAAATAATAACAAGGCTGGTACAGCTAGGATTACTATCACTGGAATCAATAGATATACTGGAACAATTAATAAGACATTCAGAATTGCTCAGGCTGATCTTTCCAAGGTAGCCGAGCTTGATATTACAACACCTTCTGTCGAGTACACAAAGAATGGCGCTAAGCCAACATTTAAAGTGACAATCAATGGTAAAAAAGTAAGTACATCTGACTATAATGTTACTTATAAAAACAATAGGAAGGCAGGAAACACTGCAACTGTTACAGTTACTGGAAAGGGTAATCTTAAGGGTAGCCTATCAGGAGAGTATGAGATTAAGCAGTGTGATATTTCTGATTTAAAGGTAACAATAACTCATCCAAATTTCGTAGACAGAGCAGGTAACTATAAGGCTACATTTGCAGTTTATGATAATGATGGAACAAAACTTACGCCGGGTGTTGACTATGATAACAATTTTGTTTACAAAAAGTCTGACGGTACCGAGTTGGGTAAAAATGATAAGGTGGGACGCTATAGTAGAGTAAAGGTCTATATCAAAGCTAAGAACAATTTTACTAACGAGAAAACATATACATACACTGTTGATTCACCAGAACCAGCAAAGAAGACCACTCCCATTAGCAGCGTCAAGTTTACAATTCGTGATTATGAATACAATGGAAGCTACATTTATCCTTTAAGCGCTAACATAGTTGGAATTAAAGGCAATACAAGACTTGCTGAGTATACAGATTTTGAAGTAGTAAGCGGCTCATATCGTAACAATAGAAATGTGGGAACCGCTACAATGCAAATTAAGGGTGTAGGCAAGTATTCAGGTACTGTTACGGTTAGATTTAAAATCAAGGCTGTAGAGGTAAAATAGAATAATTATTTTATGGGCGAGGCACGAGTGTGCCTCGTCCTTTTTATACAGTTGCGAATAGTGTGAATAATATATGTAGTAATTGTTAATTATCAGATTATAGACAGACAAATAAATGGAAACCGCTTATAATTCGAATTACGGAGCCTATTATATTAGCCCAATAACAATGAAATAGCAAAGCAGATAAATAACCATACAAATGGGAGGTAACCTTATGCACATTAAAAGATTTCTCAGTAGCGCAATGGTAGTTCTTTTGACTATTACATCTATAAACTTCAACGTAATGGCTGAGGAGTTTTCAGCTGTACCGCCAGAACAGGGGGATTCTGTTGCTTCTGAGCAATCCGTTGAGGAAGTACCGGTTATGCAGCAGGATACAACGGAACTAGAGACAGAAACACCTGAAGTGTCGTCGACGGAACCTTCAATTGGTATTCCTTCTGTAGATGAGAATGCCCCTTCTCAGGAAGGTCTAGTTGATGTGTCTGAAAATGAATACAGACTAGGTACATTAAAGAAAAAAGTTAATGATGAATTGTTGGGAGAATGTGAATCTGGGTCGATAGACCATGTATTTCAGGACTATAGAACTATTTCATATGCTTCTTTTACAAGTGATGGAAAGATGCTTCAGAAATGTGAAAAATGTAATGAAACTCAAGAAGTAAAGATTCTAAAGCTCAGAGCAACTATTAAAAATAATAATATGACCTATACAGGTGAAGAAATTATACCTGAAATTGAGGTGAAGGATGATTTTGACGAAGCACTTCCGGATATGTATAAGGAAGGCGACGACTATACAGTAACAAAACCTGTAATTAAAAATGCAGGGGACTATTCGATTACTATTAAATTTAATTCGAAAAACTTAAGATATGCCAATGCTACAACAACTCTAAAGTATACTGTGAAGCCTATGGATCTTTCAGGGCTAACAGAGGTTATATTAGTTGCTGGGGATAAAGCTATGCTCGCATCTGAAAATATTGATGATGGTTTTGGCCTATTGTTTGATAAAAATTCAGGCAAAATCCCACAACCAGTGGAACCGGAAGTCAGTGTAACTTTAGCAGGTGAAGAGTTAACAAAGGCAAATTATGATGTGGAGTATATTGATAATGATGATGTTACAGATACAGATAATTTAGCCAAGGCTGTAATTTATTTCAAGGGAAATTATACTGGCACAGTAACAAAAGGATTTAAAATTGTTAAAGCTGAGGAAGATACTCCTACAGTCATAAAAGCAGGATTCAACAAAGAAGGTTATAAATACTATGAGAGGTCAAAGAAACGTGAACCTATTTTAGCTATTACTCGAGTGGATTATCCGAAAACCGTGGTGTTAACCGGAGAAGGTGATGAAAAGAAAGCAGAGTTTGCTAAATCAGATGTTAGGTTCTATTTGTCAGATGGATCTGAGGTAGATATCGATTCAACTGATTACACGCTAGAGTTTTCGAATAACAAAAAAGCAGGAACTGGTACATGTAAGATTAAAATCAATAATGATTCCTATGATGGCACAAAAGACTATAAATTCACAATAGTTGATGAAAGAGATGACACTGAAGCAAGTAATTATAATATACTTGTGGTTGATAAGCAGGCATCCTTTACGGAAGCCGGGAAGATTCACTTTGAAAATATCTATGGTGAAAAAAGTGAATCAATAGCAATTCCGCAGTTGTCAGTGCTTTGGCTTCGTGTTGGTGATACACCTGATATGGATTCTCCATATGTGTTTGACTATGAGGGACCTTATGTAAAACCTTTCGTACAGATAAATGCATACATATGGGATGATTCCTTGGAGGGACCTAATAAACTTGCGCCTGCGTATATAGAGGCATCTGAAAATAACATAGAGGCTAAAGCTGTATATAAAAGAGCTGACAGAATTAGTCCAGAAATAAATCCAGAAATCAGTCCAGCTGTTGTTATAGTAACAGTAAACGATAAGCTTGGATTATATAATGGATCTACTTCTATTCCTTATAGACTTAATAGCACCTCAGAAACAGTTGAAGCACCAGTATCGTCTTTAGGTTTAACTGCAGCTAATGTAGGCCGTGGAACGAAGGTAAGACTAACTACCGCTACAAAAGGCGCAAAAATATACTACTCCACATCGGGAATTCCAGACGAACAAAGTACACTCTATGTAGGTGAAATTACTCTTGATGCTAATGTGATAAGCGGTAATCAGGCTCGTATACATGCTATAGCCATTAAGAGAGTTGGAAATAATACTATTTCTTCATCAAGTGTTGAATTTATTTACACCATGAAGGAGGAATATAACGATTGGGGCCAGGTTCATGAAGATGATAAGGCTCAGTGGGCCCAGCAAGCGACAAGTGTGCCTGAGGCACTATGGATTGGTACAGCGTCTATGGATGCCAAGACTTATAATGGCAAGCCTCAAACTTTCACAGGGCTCCGTGTATACTATCACAAGAATCTTTTGGAGGAGAATGTTGATTACACATTAAAATATGCAAACAATACTAATGCTGCGCTTGCAACAGATACAAAGGCTCCTACTATTATAGTGGATGGTAAGGGGCATTATAGTGGTACCTTTGAGCAGACTTTTACTATAGATAAAAAATCTTTAGATTATAATTCTGGTGATTTAACTTGGATTTACAACGGTGTAAATGCAGGACATAATGCATATCTTTCAACTGGGAAACAGATTGCACCAACTTTCAAATTAGTGCTTGCTGATGGCAAAACAAATCTAACAAAGGGAAAAGACTATACAGTTGAATATAAAGATATTACATATACATCTAATATGAGTTTTGAGTGGGGAGACTCTCTTACGGCAGAAGCAGGGGATAAGAGCGCCACCGTCACAATGATGGGCAATTATTCAGGTACATTTGGATTGCCTTATAAAGTGGTGGATGCTTCAAAATCCCTTAACAAAGCAACAAAAATTAGCATTACTTCATCTGCGAAATGGAGTGCAGAAGGTGTTAATCCTAATCTATTCATAAAGGATAATAAGACTCAGGCACGATTAAGACAAGGTACAGATTACGACGTCACAGTGCAATACTATGGCAATGGTACTGCGTATGGATCAGCTGAATCAGGTTATAGAGAAATGACATACACAGATGATACAGCTATCAGTCTGCCATCTGTTGGATATTACGAGTTTACTATTACAGGTAAGGATGCATACGCAGGTTCAGTAACTAGATCAGTAAAGATTACTGGAACAAAGCTTGCTATTTCAGATTTAACAACTACTACTCAACAATGGACAGGAACTCCAATTACTCCGTCATATAATGTAAAGAATGGTAAGGATACCGTTGCCGAGAATTATTCGGAAACAGTAAAGAATTATACGGCAATATTCTCAAATAACATTAATATTGGCACAGCAACTCTTACAGTTGTAGGTAACAATGATTGTGGATGGGATGACGCACCTGCTACAAAAACTTTTAAAATTGCAGGGTACACAATCAAGGCTAGTGATGTTGCCTTTGCAAAAGATGCCAATAATAAGCCTATGGATTATGTAACTTATGATGGAGAGAATCCAGAAGCCTTTGAGTTCACTTTCTCAGTAAAGGGAAAGAATGGTGCCCTTCTTATACAGGGGATTGGTTATAAGGCTGAGTTATATGATACATACACAAATGCTAATAGATATACTGAGCTTACACCTAATGCAGGAACAAAACAGCTTGTTATTACAGGCGTAAATGGACAAGATGGTGTTGTAAAGAAAGCGGTTAAGATTAATCCGATTGAGTTAAGCGATGGTGAACGCATAAAAGCACCTAAACTAGGTGATGAAGATGAAGAAGGTGATGATAGTCTTACAGTTACTTGTTTGAAGGATGGAGCAAAAGTTGTAATCAATTTGAAGGCAGATTTAAACAATGATTCAACGTTTGAGACAAATCTTGTTGAAGGAACAGATTTCACTGTAAAGTATTCAAATAATAAGAATGTGGCTAAGTATACCGATAAAAATGCACCAACAGCTACGCTAACAGGAAAGGGTAACTATAAGGGCACATTACCTATTAAGTTCACAATTAATCGAGGCGATATTTCTGATGCTACGATGATAGTTCAGGATATCTCTTCAGGAAAGTTTACTTCCCAGGGCGCCTTTAAGCCAGTGGTAACATTTGACAAAACTTTAGCCGCAAATACCGACTACACACTTGGATATTTCTATAATTCAAGCACAACAATAACACGTGGTGGTAAGAGAAAAACTGTTGAAAGAATGGCTCGGGTAGATATAGGGGATGTTATTCCTGATGATACATATATCTTTGTAAGAGCGAATGGCGTTAAAAACTATAAGGGTTCTATATGGGCAGTGAGTCATGCTGTCGCAAAGGAAAAAAATATTTCATCTGCTCAGTTTACAATTTCTGATAAAGAATATGATGGTTCAATTGTAACCCTTTCAAAAGATGATTTCACTAAGAGCGTTCTTGGAAAGACAGAACTTACTTTGGGTAAAGATTTTGCTATTGATGAATCATCCTATGTAAACAACGACAAGACAGGTCAGGCCAAGGTTACATTGGTCGGTGTTGGAGAATATGGCGGGTCTAAGACTGTTAGTTTTAAGATTAAAACTAAGTCCATGGATTACAAGCTTGAATTTGTACCAGTGTCTTTTGAGGATGGTGCGGATACTATAACTGTGACTGGAACAATGAAAACTCTTACAAGCAAGGATGGTAAGTTTAAACTGCCTGCTGCAACGTTCAAGCTAAAGAAAGGCGGCAAGGATGTTACGTCACGGTATGTTCTCGATGGATATTATGTGGAGCAACCTTTAAGCAAGAGGATGGGAATAAAGGATGAAATAATTGATATAACAGATGCTGACTTTATGGATAACAAAGAAATGAAACCAGGGGAGACACTACAAATTTATCCTAAGTACGAGCCAGCTGGTATTTACACGATTATTTTTGAGCCAGCTAATGGTGAAAGTGCTCAAACAACGCAAGAAATCAAGCGTGGAACGCTTACTGCATTAAAAGCTAATACATATACATTCCGAGGACATAAGTTTACAGGATGGAGAATAGGTGGTGATACTAAAACTTACGTTGATAAACAGAAACTGTATGATGAGTTTGCGGTGGATACTTCATGTACACTAGAAGCTCAGTGGATTCCTATAGAGTACAAGATAACTTATAAGGATGTAGATGAGGATAAATTATATTCAGATGATTTAGTATACACAGTAATCGATATATTTGGAGGAAACGAAAAAGTTTTACCAGTACCTGAAAAGGAAGGTTATACATTTAAAGAGTGGAAGTGTTCAAATGCTAATGCTATTGAAAAAGTATATGATAGTAAATGGATTATCAAAGAAGGAACAATGGGGGCATTAACTTGTACGGCCATATGGTCTCCATGTACTTTTGATGTGGCATTTGATAATAATACTTGTATTCCTAATCGAGATTTGGGAGAAATTACACCTCAGTTGGATTCTGTTAAAAATGTTGAGAGCGGAAAAAATGTGGTGTTGCCAAAACTAACGGCAACAAAGGATTATTCGTTCTTGGGATGGTCCTCAAATCCTGGAATCGATAATTCAGTGGATTATAAAGCCGGTACATCAGTTAAGCTCGCTTACAAACAGGGCGAAACTTTACGATTATACGCTGTATGGTCCGAGAATTCATATGGAATAAAGTATAGTGGAGTAGAGGTAGATACTTCTTTCCCAACAAGCTTTACTGCCACAGATGGAAATCTAGAAGCTGCGTTGACAAAGGTACCTTCTGTTACAAGAGATAAGAAATTTAAGGGTTGGAAGCTTGGAAATACCCTTATTACAAATGAGAATAAGGAGACTGAAATTGCAAAGGCTATTGCAGCGAAGAAGTCAGTGACGCTTACAGCTGTTCCTGAGACAGGCGTAGAATTTGTATTTGATTCTAACGGTGGTAGCGGGAAAATGAATTCTATTATGGTCTTTTCACTGCAGACTATGCAGATGCCAGAGTGTGGTTTTATAGCACCAAAAGGCATGAAATTTGTAGGATGGTGTTCATCAAACACTCCTAAACAAACGGCACCTGTTCTTCTTGCGGGCTCAGAGCAAACTTGGAATTTTACAGGTTCAGTTCCTAAATATGTGACATATTACGCTTTGTGGGAGGTGGACGAAGGCGATTAAATAACATTTGGTTTAGATTGAATAATGAATAATTAAATATTTGATTGTATGTAGAAGAGCGAGGCGAGAGCCTTGCTCTTTTTATGTTCGCGCATAATGGGCGCGCTCTAACGCGTGTAAGTTCCAAACACGCCCAGATAGTGGGAAGTGTATAGCTGAACAGTAGGGTGTCCATCGTGAGGTGGAATCTGAAGGAAGCTGTAAGCAAATCTGCAAGTCGTACGAAACAAAGGTGCAGAGGGAGTGGACGGAATGAAGTATAAACCTCAGACGGTACGCACGGTGGTGTGAGAGGTCGGGAGATTAATTAAATCTCCCTCCTACTAGATTAGATTGGTAACTATAATGTCTACATTATTTGTAAATCACAGTTTGTTTATACTTAGATGTTAAAATTGGGTTATTATCGGAGTCTATTTTGAGGGGAACGATTATGAGATTTCAATTACGTGTAGTTAGCATCATTTTATCTATGGTTTTAGCTTTCACATCATTGGATGGGACTGCTTTTGCTGCAGAGAATACAACGGAGAATAACGAGCTTTTGAGTTCTGAAGATATTGTTACAACTGCTGGTGAGACAATAGAAGATTCAACTGGAGAAGGTGGAAATTTATCTGATCCTGAGAATGGCTCAGAGTCTAATATGACAGTTGATGAGACTGTTGAAATGTCAGAAGAAGAACTCGAAAAAGTTAATGAAGATCAAACTGAAGAAGAATTTATGGAGCATTCCTGTTAGGGTAAAAATATCAGGTTTGTAAAAAATGAGTGCCTC
>CAMJBT010000079.1 GCA_946403965.1 uncultured Pseudobutyrivibrio sp.
ACTAGTAACACTCGAGGGGATGGACACGTTTTTAAGACTTGTGCAATTCCAGAATGCAGACTGGCCGATGCTAGTAACACTCGAGGGGATAATCACGCTCGCCAGGCCAGAACTATTTTTGTATTTGCAACTTGTTGTGTTTCAATTTGTTTTGCTTAAAACGGTAGAAAAGTGGTTGTATGGATTCTATTGAAGGAGAAAATAGCGAAGATTTAACGTTTTTAACATTTGAAAACCACAAAAAGTAATCGAATGTGCAATGATTCGTTTAATTTGGCTACACTTCATTTTTGAGAGCATAATTTGGTTTCAAAATGTGGAAACGACAAACAAAATCTTATGGAAATGTAGTTCAAATGATAACAAACTCGCCTTTTTCAGTCAAGAAAACTTAATTTCGAGGGGAAATACATTGTTGTTTGAAAGAAAAACAGTATCTTTGCAGTCGGAAATATTTGCAATCATTCCGACCATAATAAAACCAATATCTATATGCAAGACGCTGTAGTTAAAAAGATTAAGAGCAAGATTGCACACGGCAAGTTTGGAGAGGTTTACTTCGTGTCGTCCTTTCCACAATATGATGTGGAGTATGTCACCAAACTGTTGGCAATCTTTGAGCGTGAAGGGCTCATCAGCCGTATAGCAAAGGGGGTCTATGTTAAGGCACGTAAGACTCGCTTCGGTGTCCTATACCCTTCTGCCTTTGAACTGGTGACAGAGATTGCCAAAAGAGATAAAGCAGTAATCATTCCTACGGGAGCCACTGCCGCAAATCGTCTCGGCTTCTCTACCCAGGTTCCCATGAACACAAGTTTCCTGACTACCGGCTCTGGTAGGAAATTGAGTCTTGGAAATAGGACTGTCACCTTAAAACATGGAGCGCCTAGGAATTTTGCCTTTCGAGGAAAGTTGATGCAAGAACTGGTACAGGCATTACGTAGCATCGGTGAAAACAACATCACAAAAGAAGATGAAGGGCAGATTGCAAAGCTGCTTGCAGAAACTCCTGAAAAAGATACAATAGAACATGATTTGCTTTTGGCTCCAGTTTGGATGAGGCAAATAATCAAAAGAAATATAAAAGGACAAGACAATGAGTAAATGGATAGACTTCTCAATAGATGAGCGTAGGGCAATGATACAAGCCGTCAGTCAGGCAAAGCAGATCGATGAAGCTTCTGCCGAAAAGGACTGGTGGGTAACCGCTGTTCTCTATGCCATGTTCCATACCAGTATCAGTGAATACCTATTATTTAAAGGTGGAACAAGCCTTAGTAAAGGGTGGGACATCATCAACCGATTCAGTGAGGACATAGACTTGGCTCTGAGCCGTGACTATTTCTTGAATGTGAAGAAACTATCATGTGCCAGTTGTACATCTAACACGCAGATACATAATCTCCGTGAAAAAGGACAGGACTTTCTTCTTGGAGAGTTCAAATCGGAGTTGGATAATAAGCTAAAGGCTTTAGGGCTTGACGTGACCGTACTTGGCGACAATGAAGTATTGGATGAAAACGGAGAACCGAGAAAAGTCCCTCATGATAAAGATCCGTCTGTTCTTTACATTCAATACTCATCGCTTTATAATAGTCAAGCCTCATATGCTGTGCCTACTATCAAAATAGAGATTAGCGTATTGTCCATGTCGGAGCCATTTGAAATGAGACGTATATCATCGTTGGTGGAACAAGTCTTCGATGGGGAAGATGTGGATTCAGATTTCGTTCAAACCATCCGTACCGTCAGTCCTGCAAGGACTTTTCTTGAAAAGGCGTTCCTGTTATGCGAGGAATACCAAAAGGACAAGCCGAGGACACACCGCATGACTCGCCATTTCTATGACTTGGAAAAGCTCATGCACACTCCCTACGCAGAAATGGCTCTCAAAGATGTGACTCTCTATGATGAGATTGTGGAACACAGACGCAAGTTCTATCATGTAGGCTATGTGGATTACGACAAGGAGCTACCAGCCAACATTCAGATTGTGCCTAATGAAGAACTGATGCCAGCTTATGAGTCGGACTACAACGAAATGAAGGAAAGTTTCATTTATGGGGATGCGCTTAAATTTGACGAGTTATTAAAAAGACTAACTGATATTCAAGATTATTTCCATTCGTTATATTAAAATCCCTAACATAATATTTGCATACTAAAGACAATCTATATGTATATTACAAAAATTCGAATAAAAAATTTTAAGCGCTTTTCTGATTGGTTTCAATTGGATTTTTCCTCAAATGTCAATATAATAGTTGGGATTAACGAAATTGGCAAAAGTACCATCATTGAGGCTGTAAATTTAGCTCTGACTGGTTTTTATCAAGGGAAATACGTGCGTAATGATATTAATCAATACCTGTTTAATAAAACTGAAGTTGATAAGTATTTGCTATCTATTAAGGAGGGGACACCAATTGAACCACCTTCTGTGGAAATTGAAGTGTTTTTTGATGACTGCCCTTCTATGAAGGGAAACCACAACTCTCAAACAATAGAAGCTTGTGGATTATACTATAAAATATGCTTTGATGAATCATATCAATCAGAATACAATTCTTTATTGGAGTTACATGATATGACAACTCTGCCTGTTGAATATTATCATGTAGTTTGGCGTTCTTTTCACAGGGAAGACATAACAGCTCGAAGTATACCATACAAGGCATCTTTAATAGATACCTCAACGCAATATCAAACGGCATCAGACATGTATGTGTCACATATTGTGCGAAATAAATTAGATGAAAAGGACAAAATCAATATCACTCAATCTTACAGAAAAGCTCAGCAAATATTCATGACAGATGATGCAATTGTCGGAATTAATAGAAAATTGGCTGATTTGGCTCAAATAGATGGCGAAGATATATCTCTATCTGTTGATCTGTCTTCAAAGAGAGCATGGGAAGATTCTCTGACTGCATACATGCGTGAAATTCCCTTCCACTTTATGGGGAAGGGAGAACAGTGTATCATTAAGACAAAATTAGCATTAGTTAAAAAAGTAAATATTCCAGAAGGTATTATCCTTCTAGAAGAGCCAGAAAACCATCTTTCTTTTGGTAAGCTAAACGAGTTGGTTAGTACAATAAATAATCAGATTGACGGAATGCAATTATTAGTTTCCACTCATAGTAGTTTTGTCTTGAACAAATTAAGATTATCGTCACTAATACTTCTTTCAAATAACACCTCCTATAGACTAACAGACTTATCCTCTGATACTGTTTCCTATTTTGAAAAATTAGCAGGTTACGACACTCTTAGAATGCTTTTATGCAAGCGTACAATAATGGTTGAAGGTGATTCTGATGAATTGGTAGTTCAACGTGCATACAAAGACAAGTATGGAAGACAGCCTATAGAAGATGGAGTTGATGTGTTGTGTGTAAGAGGATTGGCATTTCTTAGATTTTTAGAAATAGCAAAAGCTTTAAATTTGACAATTGCAGTTGTAACAGACAATGATGGAGACATTGAAGCTATCAAAAATAAATACGACAACTATCTTGGCGACAAAGCTGTGCCAAATATCAAAATATGTTTTGATGATACCATTGACACAAAAGAATCCTTCGGATGCATAGACGAATCAAATCCGTTACCAGATAATTTCAATTACAACACACTTGAACCCAAAATGCTTAAGGCAAACAATCTTGATGTTTTTAAACGAATATTTGGGAATGAATATGATACAACAACTAAGATGTTAAGGCATCTTCATTCACAAAAAGGTGAGTCTGCACTAACTTTGTTGAAAACTTCAGAAATAATCTCTTATCCACAATATATCCTAGATGCGATTAGTCATGGAGTGAATTAATTTTGATCACCAATGAGTAAACTTATTATTGCAGCCGCTGGCTCTGGAAAAACAGAGAAGATAGTTAATTTGGCTCTTAACGAACACAGAAATGTCTTAATAACGACCTATACTGACAACAATGTTGAAGAAATAAAAAGTAGGTTTTATCAAAAGGTAGGAGTTATACCCCAAAACATTACGATTCTTCCTTGGTACACTTTCATGCTTACTCATGGGGTGAAACCTTATCAAGACCTAAAGTTTAAAGATGACATAAATGGTCTATGTATTACAGGTGGAGCATCGGCAAAATTTATTAATAAAGAGGAAAAAGCGTATTATTTCACGAGCGAAGGTGCTATATATGCTGATAAAATTGCACAATTATTACTTGATTTGAACGAATCCGTACTAGGACATGTCATAGCAAACATAAGAGAACTTTTTCCAGTAATATTTATAGATGAAGTACAAGATTTGTCTGGTTACGACCAGGAATTAATAAAAGTTTTAATTAATGGAGACATCGATGTAACTTGCGTTGGAGATCCTAGACAAGGAGTATTTATTACAAGTAAGGGAAATAAAAACAAAAAGTTCGTAAGAAGTCAGATGATTGAATTTTTCAAATCCAAGCTTCCACAACTTGAAGTTGATAATAATTCATTAAATATTAATTATCGGTGTTCTGCCGATATATGTGGATTATCCAATCTGATATTTCCAAACCTTTCACATGTTACTTCAGGAAATAACGGCCAAGCAATAAGAGTTGGTTGCTATTTTGTCAGGAAGGATGATGTAGAAGAGTATCAAAAAGATTGTGGTGCAATGCAGTTAAGGTATTCTGTGAGGTCAAAAGTCAATGAAAAATATCCAACCAACAATTTCGGTTTGGTAAAAGGTAAATCATTTGATCATGTACTTATATATCCAACCGAAAAAATGCTAAGTTTTATTCTCAATGGAACGGAAATAGAGAACCCAGAGGTAAAAGCAAAATTATATGTGGCAATTACAAGAGCACGTTATAGTGTTGGAGTCGTCTATGATTATCCTGAGAATTTTGTGCATAGATTGATAAAACCATACAAGTGATTCATAATATGATACATGAGTTCACTTGTAAAAGTCGCCGTTGCTGTTTTCAGAACGGCCAACAAAAAAGCTTGCACTTTGTCCTGTTACCGTCTTTGATATGGATTTTCTCCATATTTTAGTGGTGTCATTCACCCTCATCAGCGCTTAGATGCCAAGAAACCTACTACAGAAATCAGCAACAGCCTTTTTATCTATCAGTTACTTCACCTTCTGTAGTTCATCTATGCAAACGATATAATAGACTATCGTCTTTGAGATCATATTTATACCAGCCAGTTTAGCTCATTAAACTGTTCTAACATCCTATTTCCGCATGCAGGGTCAATCTGTCTCACGAACATTATCTTTCCTCTTAGCCAGTCCTTGTACAATCCTTTTGTCGTATTCATATGTTGGTAATGTTCATACACCCCAAACTTTTTACAAAAATGCAATTCACGTAATATCTCTTTTTTATACCGTTGCGATACATGAACTCCATTTGTTATAGTCAGCCCCGTAACCTCTTGTTTGCATCCTTTATATCGTACTTTTGTTTTCATTCGATTTACTTTGAATCCATTCAAATATACGATTTTATAGATGTCTTTAATAGGTGGGATATCAACATCATAATCAGCCGAAAATGTCAGGTCGTCCGCATAACGCGTATAAATTATTCCCCTTTTTCTACAGAACTCCAGCATCATCTCATCCATTTTTGATGCTATGATATTGGATAGCATTGGACTCGTTGGTGCACCTTGTGGTAGACGTGACTTATACGTACATAAGGCTGTCAGCGTTTTAACTACTTCGTCTTCGTATCCTAGTGAACTGAAATAATCTTTCACCCTGTCCAGTTTTACTGTATGAAAGAAATCTTTTAAATCAATATTGATTAGCCAGTCATGTCCTTCATGAGCTGCTGCATTTGTCAAGATTCCACGCGCTTTATCCCTATTCTTAAATGCAGGTATAAATCCATGTACACATTCCTTTATTGATACATCTTTACAAAGTATGTTTATATAAATCCACCTCTGTATTTCTTTCAGCATATCGTCAGGTGCTTCTATCAGTCTATCGCCACCAGATTTTTTTCTAATTTTATATTCTTTATAATGTTTTTCAACATTTGCAACCATTCCTTTGAGAGTTTCTGATAAACACCCAAAGTACATGGCAAGATGAACAAAATCAAATATCACAGGAAGATTCTGCTGGTGCAAATACCCAGCATATTTAAAACATGTCGCTAGATAGTCTTCTGAATGGTTATTTTCTACGGCACGTTCTTTAAAAAGAGACTCCCAGGTATCTGTCATAGTCATTTACGTCATTGTCACGATAGTGACGGTGCTGGGCAAACTTTGTTCAGCACCATCAGTGTAATTGTGTTTTAATTTCAGTATGCCCCCGGGACCTACCGGCAAAGAATGTTTCATCTTCACTTAAAGCTAAATTCCTATGACTTCCCCCTGAAAGTCTCTGGTATGTACATATAATTACGATCATCCACTAAGATTAATGATTTATTCTTATTCTCAATTCTGAATATCTTAGATGCTTCGGCAAGTGCCTTTTGCGCCTCCAATGTTACTTTATGATCTTTATCCCACAAGCCAACCTTCTCTCCTTCTTCAAACAAAAAAGCCATATCATCATTTGTCAATCCCATGTCGTTGGCTATTACAACCTCTGGCATCTTCTTTTCTAAGCATCTCAGCAGATATGTCAATTTTACATTTTTATCTTGGATAATTCCTTTCCAATCGGGATTATCTAAATCCACTCCAAAGAACTGAGACAATTTAAATACCCATCTATTATTGTCCATCCTTTGTATAAAGGCCATACTTCGTTTTTTCATCTGATTCCTTGCAATCAAAGGTTGCCAGAATTTCTTTGTGCCATTGTTGTCATATTCATCAACCCATATAATCGGCAGTGTATTGTTAGGTACAGCATGGGCGAACATAATCAGAGCCTGTGAATTGGAATAGCCCAACTCCCGACCTTTACATATCTGTTGACCATATTTATAGCAAAACTCTCTAATTCCTTTCATCTTATAATACCCACCAAATGGTGACTTGCTTTTGCTAAACGCATGAACTCTAATATCTCCATACAATCTAATGTATGGAAAATCATGTTCCAAAACTGTCTTTCCTTTGTCCATCAAAATACAACTCAAAAGTACTAACGTATATGGTACATCTGCTTTCACGATGTTACCTATCGTCCATTCATTATCTATTCGTTCTATCTCTCCGTTCTTTTTCGTTCTTTCGAACGTGAGTTTACAAGCTGTTGAAAAAGAATCCCCCGAACCGATGATGTCATCAAGGAATACCACAACATCTTCATCAGTCAAAGATTGAATGTCTATCTCCTTAGGATGATTATGATACATTACCCCTTTTGTATGCTTAGGCGTTTTATTCTTATACAGGTTTTTCACCAAATATTGAATAACGTGTCCGCTTTTCCCTGGTTTTCCAAGTGGCATAAACCAAATGCGAAATGGTTTTTGAATCTTCTCCCACGCATCTTCTAATATACTATTAAGGTTTGATAATAGTATTCCCAAGAGGTCTTCTTCGCGATAATACTCCAGTTTCTCTAATACAGATACAGCCATTTCCTGCTCGTCATCTTGAAAGTTGTCGAGCCATCGATACACATCATACAAGTCCAATCTATCGTAAAACCTGTATCTGATAGTATCTACTATTCTTTTCTGCAAATCTTCTGATGGTATCCTCATCTACTAGAAAATACATCGTTGTATCTATCTCAAATGGGTAATGCTTAGCTCTCACTTTCTGTTCAAGCTAGTAAATAACTATCCTCTGACACTTTCTCTTGAGCATCGAATATTCACGAATCTTTCTTTTGTTTGCAAAGGTAGTCATTTTTATTGAAAGTAAGGCATTCGTTTACCGTTTCGCACGTAATTTAAGCAAATTTTGTCTAAAGTAAGCCCTACTTATAACAAAAAGAAACGATTTCTTGGTAAAATTCATTACCTTTGCCAACAAATTCGACGACAATGGAACAGAAATTCAACAATAATCGCTTGGATTTGCAGATACTGCGGGAGTTCTGCGAACGGGAGGGTGAGGAAATCGCTTACCGCAAGGGTGACCAGTTGGAGCGTGAGGGTGACCCGGCGCGGTGGTTCGCTTTTGTCACTGAAGGATGTTTCAAATATGTGAAATATGGCGTGAGCGACGACAAGGCACACATTACATGGTTCTCGTTTGAGAGTGAGTTCGTGTGCGACTACCCCACATTTCTCTATGGCCGTCCGTCACAGGCCACAATTGAAGCCATGGTGCCCAGCCGTGTACTGAGGGTTACGGGCCAGCAACTGGAACAATTCTTCAATCAAAACATGGAAACGATGAAACTACGAGCCATGATTGGCGAGCACATCCTCAGCCAATTCCGCTCACGCTATCTTGACCTCCATTGTACTACGCCCCGTGAACGCTACGAGATGTTGCTGCAACGCTGTCCTGGTATCATGGAGTTACTTGATTTGCAAGACATCGCTTCGTTCTTGAACGTCCATCCAAATACTGTCAGCAAAATACGGCGTGACATAACGTTTGGCGACAGATAATAGTCTATAACAAATAAAACTCTCAACCTAAGTTGAGACATTCACCCTTGGCATTCATATTATAGATTCAGCCAAGGGGCCAAAAAATGGGCGTATAGCTCAATTTGCAGGCTGAAAACCGATTTTTGTAATAAAAAATCATGAAAAACACCGAGGGGAACGGCATCGCCAAGGGGGCGAGAAGCCCCCAACGAGACAATATCAGCAGTATTCATGATACCTAAATAATCGATGTAATGTTTGTTTTTTTCGCATGGCAAGCTAGCTTGAATGCTTGAAATACCTTCTGCAATCAGGGTTAGAGGTATGTTTCAGCCTGCAAATTGAGCTATTGGCCAAAAAATGGAGGGTGTAAAGTAAACTAGGTCATTCAATTATATATAGTAGCCTGACATAGATTACGTTACACTCTCTATTTTACCTAAATGTGCACTATAATGATACTATTTCACTAAGATTTTCTTTCCATTAAGAATATAAATATGTCCCTTTTCCATCACTTCTACTCGGGTTCCCATAAGATTATATACAGGTATATCTGAGGAAATTGTCCCCATATCTACGGCATCAATACCACTGGCATTGCCAATAATAATTGTTTTTGAGACTCTAACAGCAGAATAATAATTCTTATCTCCTTCTTGCAATGCTTTAATTACTAAGATTCCCTCATTTAAACAATCTAGATAATACTTTCCATTTGCAGAATATACCGTCCCTAAAGAGTAGTCACTCAAATTAAAATCAATAGGTAATCCAGAAGTTGTATATGCAAGCAATTCTAATTGATCTCCAACATTCACATTGTCAAAATCTTGTTCCCATATTATTTCTTGCTCTGCTTTGTTAATTGTAAGTATTCCCGAAGAATAGCTGAAAGAATAATTATCTGCGACGCCACCAGATACATTTATAGTGTAGTTACCTACATCCGACGTTTTATTTGCCGTTGTTTGAGCAATAGGTCTTGTAATCAAAATATCTTCATCATCACTCCCAACAAATCCATCATATTCCACTATAAACACGGGGTTCTCTTCATTGTAGGTACGTTCATAATTACCGACCGATGCATTTAGTGTACGTGGAGTTATAGTTAATATTCCGCTGACGTATGAAATACTATAATTAGGACTGGCCGTTTCACCTATAATTATGTCGTATGTTCCAACACCACTTGTTAACGTTGCTGTTGTCGATAGTTCTGGGGGATATGACAGCACGCTTTCATCATCACCATTCACAAAGCCATTACAAATATAGCTGAACACAGGGTCGTTATCATAATATTGCCTATTTGCATTGTTTGCTGTTATCGTTAATGATGCAGCGGTCACTGTTAGAGTGCCATCTAAAATCTCCTCCAAAATGTAATTTTTGGGAACTCCATCAACAGCCGTTACCATGTATTGCCCCACTCCACTTTGCTGAGTCGCATCCGTCTGGAATGTTGGAGTTGTAGTCCATGCTGGTACATTCTCATTATTCTTCAGTCCATAATACTCGATTGTGAAGGTTGGGTTTTTAGTTCCATATACTTTTGTTGCGTCATTCACCTTAGCTGATAACGGAGCCTTTGTCACTGTCAACACACCAGGTTCATAAACGAATTCATAGTTCTTCGCGCTTCCTCCACTAACAGTTATAGGATATTCGCCAACATTACTAGTATTTTGAGCCGCTGTACTTACTGTTGGATTTGTCGTGACAACGCTCTGATTATCATCACCTATAAAGCCAGAGTAGATAATATTGAGTGACGGATTCTCCTCTCCATACTCACGGATTACATTTGGCACTGTTGCTGTTAGTTTGGCTGGTTTTATCAAATAGCGAAAAACCACATCTGCCGTAATCGTCTTTTCTTCTTTAGTAAATGTAACAGGAATCCATGATTCATAACTACCTGTATCTACATATGTATCTATAATAGGTGATGTCAAAGTTGCCGCATAATCTTCCATATTATTCGTCCAATTAGGTGTTACCGTCTGAACCGAATAATCAAACTCTGTTTGATTAAAGGAAATCATTTCAAAAACCTGCGCATTATTAATAGAATTTGGAGGATTAGAATATGATAGCTTATCTGGAACATAAGTAAATGTAGTAGCTATCCAGTTTTGAGGGACAATAGGAGAAAGGTATATTATCATATTCAACAGATTACAACCATAAAATACATTCTCACCAATACTCGTTACACTCGACGGGAAGACAACAGAATTCAAACTAGTAGAATTACTAAACGCATAATCGCCTATTTTTGTTACACCATTACCAATCGTGTATTCTTGCACCTGATCTCCAAATATTTTATATAAGCTAGAAGTAGATGTATAATCTTTCGACATAATCGCATTGCTATTAATTGTCACATCTATTAAACCTGTACAAGCGAAAAAAGCAGATACACCTATGTTCTTTACGCTTGAAGGTATAGTTATTCTCGTTAAGCCGGAACAGCCCTCAAATGCGTATATGTCAATATTCTGCATGCTTGAAGGAATCGTTAGGCTTTTAATATTTGAACATCCATAGAACGAGTATTGACCTATGTTCGTCAAGCCCTCAGACAAATCAACATATGATAAGTTCGAACAGCCCCAGAATGCCAAATTATCAATCTTCCAAACACTATTTGGTATGGTGATATTCGTAAGACCTATGCAATCACGAAAAGCGCCATAACCAATTTTCCTAATACCGTTTGGGATTGTCGCTGAGGTTAAACTAGTACAACCAGAAAAAGCATATTGGCCGATACTCATCACAGTATATTCTGACGCACCTATATAAACCTTTGAAGGTATCACCACTGCACCAGAGATACTGTTTTTGTCATAAGGAGCTATTCCTTCTGCCTCATCTCCTATAACAGTAAAGGTCCATAATACCCCATTACTATCTGTCCATTGATCTATTGCCAATGCTTGCAAAGATGCACAGAGTAAAAAAGCTAAAGATAATAGTTTTTTCATAATGTTAAGTTTTTGAGTATTTTGATTACTATGTCCAAATGCGTTAACTAACAATCTATTATAATCTCTTCAATGCTTTTAATGCCAATTAATTGACCATCAAGCAAGCGGATTCCTGAGGGTTCTATTTCACCGCCTAAATAATAATTTCCAATTTCATCTCTAATTAACTCCCCTCCTAGTGCAGGTTCAACTGTTTCCATTCCAGTTAGTTTAATTAATGTTTTCTGACGAGTATGCCTTATTCTTACATCCGGTTGTATGAGAGTTCTCAACTTATTCAATGAATATTTCATCAATTCTTCATTCTTTATTATTATCATAAATCTGCACAACTCTATTCCCTATGACACCCAAGTTCAGAATATGATTGGTGAATCAGTAAACCACATAACGAAAAACGTGGGTATCCACATCTGCCCGTCTGCTGATGAGGCCCTCGGAGACCCAGCTTACTGACGAACAAAGTGACACCCACGCGTATGTATTGCTGATACAGCCGTTAGTGTGCTATGAAGGCATGGTTAGCCCTCTAGCACACAACGGGACATGATTACAGCATACCCGTGGCATCAACTCTGCAATGTCTTTGGTAAGCATTTGAAATTTCCGAGGTTTCATCAGCCAATCGACAAAGCATCGTGTGACGCTTTTCCATTATGTAGTGCTTGCCCTGTAGTTATCGTTCCACGATAGGAACACTATATTGGACAATACTTTGCAAATATAATGCTTTTTTCTGAATATGCAACAAAATGGAGAGGAAATTTATAATCCAAATCAACCATTAGACCATCATGCGTTAGAAATCTTTCTTTTTGTCATCGGTTTCGTCATTTCTCAATCAGAGATGGCTTCCCATTACTCCTTCAAACTTCCATTGTTTAGTGCTCGAACGCATGCTTTTCCCTTGAAAAAACGTATCTTTGCAAAAATTTTGTCATATATGGGGTAATGATTTCTCCTGCTCAACTGTATATGTAGTAGAGATAAGCGACAAAA